>JAUZPT010000126.1 GCA_030705745.1 Bacillota bacterium
GTTTTTGGCCACGGATCTGAAAAGTTCAAATACACCCGATCCACATCGTTTTTCGCGAAGTAATTGAGTAATTCATTCGCATCAACATTCAATAATTTTAGATTTGGCAATTCGGCTTCGATCAGTCGGTCAAGCGCTGTGATAATCACACTTTCAAACACTTCAATGCCAATATAGTTAATGTCCGGATGTGCTTTGGCCATTTCCGTGATAAAACGGCCGCGGCCTGTCCCGATCTCGATATGAAGTGGCTGTTTTTTCTCAAATGCTTCGTGCCATTTTCCTTTATACAACTCTGGTGAGGCAATGACGTATTGTGGGTTGTTCTCTATTGTTTCCCTTGCCCAGGGTTTATTTCTAAGTCTCATACAGACACTCCCAAAAAATAATATCGTTCAAACTTTATCATGCATACCGCATGCTGGCAAGATAAAATTTCTGTAAAATGCGAGGGGACCACCATGCATAAATGCAAAAAGGAATCCACAACATAAATGTGAATTCCTTTACGAATTACTCTTGAAAGGACTGAGAAACGATGCCCTTAAATCATCAGGATCAAGTTACCTTGCTAAAAGATATCTTAACAAATCACCAAGCCGATTGTTGTGGATCGGTTTCTGAGTGCGAACAGCTGGAACGCCTCGTAAAATCGTTAATGGTCAATTCGGAAATCAATCAAAATGTGAAAACAATTTTACAAGAAATTTATGAGTACAGCCATCAAGGTGCTCAAACAGCCGATTTGGATCAGCATATTTTATCAAGTCAAGATCAACTATCCAACTGGGTAAGCGATATTGATCAATTTTCTTAAATTAAATGATCTCATTCAGGAATAAAACCCAGCGTTCCATTTCTGGAAATCGTTTTTTATTTTTATGCCACTGAATGGAAGAGAGCGTTTGGAGCGCCACATACCATTTCAATCTCAGCTTTAAATGGTCGGTCACCTGAATTCCATACATATTCAGCCATCCGGGCCAATCTTCTTCAGGTATATACGAATAAAGCAGCAGCCCCAAATCAATGGCAGGATCTGCGATCATCGCTCCATCCCAGTCAATAAGGTACAACTGGTTGTTATCTGAGAGCAGCCAGTTGTTATGGTTGACGTCTCCATGACAGACAACTTTTTCTTCACATCGTACATTGCTTGCTTCTTTCTTTAAAAAAGCCATTGTTTTCTCAACTTCTTCTAAAAAAAGCACATCTTCATCCAATTCTGCTTCGACTATTTGAAGGAGATTGTCAGGCTGGAGAGGTGTTTTTCCTAGCCTTCTTAGCATTCCCAGCATTGGTTTGGATCGATGTATTTTTTTTAGAAGCTTAGCTACACGATCCTGATTCATTTCCAAAGGTTTGAGCTCCCTGCCATTTAACCAACGCTGCGCCGAAATGACATCTCCATTTTCCAACCTTTTCGTCCAAACAAGCTTCGGGACGATTCCTTCAGCTGATAGCACAGCGAGAAAGGGGGAAGAATTGCGCTTTAAAAAAAGCTCCTGGTCTTTATGCCTGGCAAAAAAGGCTTCTCCAGTTGCTCCTCCTGCAGGAACAATTTCCCATTCTTGTCCTAATAAATGTTCCAAAATTGTTCACCTACAATTGATCCTGCTTTAAACGTTCGCAATCCTTGTAAAATAAATGGAAGTTTATCGACGTTTAAACCGGTATGATACGACTGCTGTCCAAAAATTGAACAGGTGGAAGAGTAACGTTTAAATACAGTTTTGCCGGCATAATCTGGCAACTTCTATAAAATGGCTAATACGCCAAAATTACGTGTTCAAGAATTCAATATTTTAGGAGAATAAAAAAAACAGCTATTGAAAACCATCAATCGCAATAGCCATCTTTATAAATTTTATTTCTATATGCATTTTTCGTCAAGTGTATCCGGAAAGAAACAGCGCGTTATTCAAATTATTTTTTTGCTAGAATAATGATACTTCTTTCATGAATTGTCGTTGTTCCGCTTATATTCTTTAGTACAGGAATGCTTCCTGCACGCTCTCGATCCGCGAATAATGCCCATTCTCCATGAGGCAGTACGATTTCCCTGTGCGATGAAGTCGAGTTAATATATAGGAGCACTTCTGACCATTCGCTGGAATCATTTACCTGTTGATAATGAAAGCCAAGCAAAGGAAATGGCAACTCTATCTGAACCATATGACGGCGAATTTCGTCTGCTGTCCTCATCCTGAAGCACGCAAAATATTTTCGAATCGAGATTAATCCTTTTATATACTGAACATATTCTTCATGCAATGCTTTTGAATCCCAATCCAGCCGATTCACTTCATCAGGTGAGCGATAGCTATTTCCCACTCCATTCTTCGAGCGAAAAAATTCCTGCCCGCTGTGCAAAAATGGGATTCCTTGAGAAAGGATGACTAAGCTTGTTGCCAATTGATGATAATCCCTTTTCTTCTTGTCCTCTTGCTCCTGGAAGCAGAAGATTAATTTATCCCATAATGTATGGTTATCATGGGATTCCACATAATTCACCGATTGCGCTGGTTCATCGAATAAGCCGTTTTCCCTTTTTTTCAGACCGATGCTGCCACCTACCACTTCTTTTGCCGCCTCATAATAATGCTCATTCCCCAATGCAAAGCCCTTATCGTATAAATTGAATGTACTGCCTTTGATAGAATCACGGAACAAATCGTTAAATTGGCCAATTCCGTGAAGAGCACCCTGGTTTCTAATGGTCGCTTTCCTCTCTGTGGAAAGTGGTGTGTTGAGATCCCATCCTTCACCAATAATTAAAATATCCAAAGCATAACTATCACACAACTCTCGGACAGCCTGCATCGTTTGGACATCAAGAATACCCATTAGGTCGAACCGAAACCCATCCAAATGGTATTCTTCCAGCCAAAAACGGATCGAGTCAAGAATATATTTTCTCATCATCAGCCGCTCAGATGCCAAATCGTTCCCTACACCCGTTCCATTCGAGGGCATGCCGTGTTCATTATGCCTAAAGTAATAACCCGGGACAATTTTTTCGAATGGCGAGGTTTCACGAATATACACATGATTATAAACGGCGTCCATAATAACGCGTATGCCTTCACGATGGATTTGCTGAATACATTGCTTCAATTCATTGATTCTTGAATATGGATTTGATGGTGAAGACGAATAACTACCTTCAGGAGCATTAAAATGTAGGGGATTATAACCCCAGTTATAATCCTTTTCTGGCACATATTCATCCACACCAGCAAAATCATGAAACGGCAAAAATTCGATGTGGGTGATTCCTAACTCTTTTACATGCGCCAATCCGGTTAAACTACCATTCGGCGTTTTTGTGTTCATTTCACTGGCGCCTAAATACGTACCCTTGTTTTTCACACCGCTATTCGGATGGATGGTAAAGTCTCTTATATGTGTTTCATAGATGATTGCATCGACAGGATGCTCGAAGGCTGGTAATGGGTCATTTTCATGTTTTGTTTTCTCCATATCGACGATGACACCCCATTCGCCGTCAGGGGTAACCGAAACCGTGTACGGATCCACTGCTTCCCGCCACTCTAGGTTAATACAGACGAGGTAGGAATACTTATAAAGGTCTACATCCCGATTGACTGAAGCAGTCCAAATACCTTTTTCTCCCCGTTTCATTTTAATAATTTCAAAAAAAGGGCTTTCGGGTGCCTGAAGCTTTATCTTCACTTGCGTTGCGGTCGGCGCCCATAGCTTCAAGTCCGTCCGTTCTTTTGTATACGCTACTCCAAGGTCATTGCCATCGTAAAAAAAGGTATCATCAAACTGTGGAGTGCGAATCACCGCACCCATTTGAATATCGGTTCTCTCTCCATGTTCATCTTTTATCCAGATCGTTTTTCCAAATGGAAAATCAAATGGAACAGCACAAATGTATTTCATGTATTCGTCGATTTGAAATTTTTCCTTGCACTCCAAAAGTTTTTCTGCGTATCCATCTTCGAAATAGAATACAGATGAAGAGCCATTATGATAAGAAAGGGGAAGGAGGATTGTAATGGAATTCATCTCATCCAGGTAGGCAAAAAAAGGGCGTTCACTGGAATTCATTCATTTCCCTCCCTTTCAGATTGTCAATTTGCGTTTCCATGCTAGTCACTACTCTCAATGCCCCCTCCAACAGCTCAATTTCTAGTGGAGTGCACCCGATATGTTCTCCATCTGCATGAACAAAAATGGGGGCCGAAGAACGAATGGAAATCGATTTTCCTTTATACGTTTTTACTTCCTTGAAATAGATGTGTTTTCCCCAAAAGACACTCACAAAGACAAACAGCATCTTAATTCTGGAAAGCCGGTGGACAACCGTAATGTCAAAAAGTCCATCATTCATTATGGCTGCCGGTGCGATTTTCATCCCTCCACCATAAAATGGCTGATTTGAAACAGTGATAAACCAGGAGTCCACAAAGCTAATTTCCTGCCCATCAATACGAACTTCAAGCGTTGTTAGTTTATACGTTGCCAGCTTTTTCAGAAGAAAGTACGCATACACGAGCCGTCCGAGCGAAAGGCGATTCAAAAACCCCTTTGCTCTTGATTTATTGACTTCATACGAAATCAAGGCGTCTAAACCCGCTCCCATATTATTTATAAAATAATTTTCCGAGCTATCTATTTGTGATATTTTTCCAACATCCGTCAAGAAGCCGTCGTAATTCACCAATTTTAATATAGCTGCCAATGCAGCATCCGGTTTTGAAGGAATGCAAAAGCCTCGCGAAAAATCATTTCCCGAACCCCCAGGTATAAAACCAAAAGCAATATGTGGAAAGTTTATGATGCCATTGATGATTTCATGAACAGTACCGTCACCACCAACTGCAATCACAATCTTATTTTCTTTTGGGACTTCTTTAGAGATTTGAGCGGCTATTTCTTTTGCATGTCCAGAGAATTCAGTAAAATAGGATTGATAGTCTACATTGCGATTCTGAAGTTCTTTCTCGACTTTTTTCCATATCTCCAAACAGAATCCATTGCGTGCAGCTGGATTGACGATAAAATATAATTTTTTCATAGTACCAACCTTTTTTACTGGAACATCGATGGTTCTCTCACTTGAGCGATTCCACGTTTCCTATAATGAAATGTAGTGCAGCATTCTAATTATCCTGTTCTGATTTCTCCCACTCATGTCTTCTCATACTTGCAGTCTGGCAATATTGAAGCAACACTTGCGCCGCTTTTAGTTGAATATGCTTGAGTGGGGATTTCAAGGAACGCATCGATTGAAACCAACCATCGAAATTTCTCATCTCAACGAACTTCACATCAAACGGTGGGGATGGAAAATCAATATAACCGTTCCGGGATAGTATTAACTTATGTATTGGCAAGTCAATTTCGTGCAACTGGAATATTTTTCGAACAATTTTTTCTGTCCGGTTCAAAGCAATCACCGGATTCAGAAATTTGCTTTCATCATTTTTTCTGCGCTTTAGCCAAAATCGTTCTGAAGAACCGATAAAAACAGAATCATTCTCTTCTTCCAGAAATGAAATGCACCAAGCATCGGTAGGTGTCAACAAGATGATTTCCGCTTCCACTGGCGCCTTTTTCAAAAGAAAAATTGGTCTGTATAGCGTGAGAAACGTATCCGGAAAGCGTTGAAGAAAAAACTTCAATTTATCATCAAAATAAAATTTGGAATGAAGATTTGATTTTTCAAATAAAGTAGTGCTCGCCCATTTTAGTTGAAAACGAAATAACTGGTCCAAAAATTGCTGCTTCAAATCATTGATTTCCGCAGGCTTCACGTGAAAAGCAGCAGAAAATTGAAGCGAATCATCATCCATCTCCAATGCCTTTGTCTCTGCTTCTACTTCCCAAACATCCTCTACTCTCGTATTAAACTTTAGCAAGTCCTTCATTTTGGCGAAAAATGGCTGTTTTTCTTTTTCATCTGATTGTTCGAATCCCTGATTTTGAAAAGAAAGATTGGATGCGTCTACCCCTTCTGTCTCCCAATTCTCTTTCGTACGAGTCCACTGTTGCTGTTTAAGCCTTACAAATCGGGAGGGATACGAAAAGATATCCTGCTCATATCGCGATATATAATCCTGCAGTTTAATTAACTGTCCCATTCGCGTAACCCCTTCCTTTTTGGATTTATTCCCTATCCGAAGCTATCCACTAATTTTAGACTATTCCACTAAAATTGTATCGCTTTTCATCAATGAGCGACAATAACTTTATTTTTTGCTTCTTTCAATCTTTTCATTTGATTGTTAAAAGAATAATTCTTTATGATTAAAGGGAAGGCTGTGAATATAGAGCGAAATCTATCTAATGGACTTTTTTACGCACATACTGAAAAAGATCGAAAGGAAGTTTTTTTATGAAAGTAGTAAACAATATTGCAGATTTAATAGGAGATACACCTCTTCTCAAATTAAATCGGATCGTTCCCGAAAACAGTGCCTCCGTTTATTTAAAGCTTGAATATTTCAATCCAAGTAAAAGCGTAAAAGACCGTGCTGCGTATAATATGATGATCGAGGCTGAAAAGGCGGGCTTGCTAAAGAAAGGTTCGACGATCATTGAACCAACAAGCGGAAATACTGGGATCGGCATCGCGATGAATGCAGCGGCTCGTGGCTATAAATCCATCCTTGTCATGCCGGATACCATGACAAAGGAGCGGATTAATCTTCTAAAAGCATATGGTGCGGAAGTCGTGCTGACTCCAGGGGACGAAAAAATGCCCGGAGCCATTCGAAAAGCACAGGAGCTTGTAGCCCAAATTGACAATAGTTTTATGCCGATGCAATTTGAAAATGCAGCAAATCCGGAAGCCCACCGAAAGTCAACGGCACTAGAAATCATTGAAGCAATGAAACAAATTAATAAGCCCTTATCCGCGTTTGTGGCCACTGCTGGAACAGGCGGCACGATCACAGGAACAGGCGAGGTGCTGAAAGAACATTTTAAGGACATCTCTATCCATGTCGTCGAACCGAAGGGCTCTCCTGTTTTATCCGGAGGTAAGCCAGGGAAACACAAATTGGTCGGCACGAGCCCTGGTTTCATTCCGCAAATTTTAAATCAGGATGTGTACGATGAAATCCATCAAATCAGCGATAAAGATGCCTATGAAATTGTACATCGTCTCGCCCGGGAGGAAGGCATTCTCGTCGGTCCTTCGTCTGGCGGAGCTTGCTTTGCAGCCATTGAAGTAGCAAAACGGCTTACACCCGATGATGTGGTCATCTGCATCGCCTGTGATACGGGAGAAAGATATTTATCGAGCGATTTGTTTGAATTCGAATAACAAAAAGCGCAAGCGCCTATTTTACTTCTGATAATGCCAAAAAGGAACCCCTTCCAGGTTCCTCAGATTGTCGAGAAAGGGTACTTTCTCGGCAATCTTTTTTAGATTTTGGCAAGCTGCAGTAAGAAGAACCTGTTCGTAAGCATTCTTCAATCCCCGTAACCGACAGTAGTGAAGCCCTGCGAAGCTTCGCTCAATTTTCTCATTCCTAAATTTATAAAGCATTTTTCCAGATTTAGATAAGCGATTTAACCTTACCTTTTCCTTATGCTCCTCCCATACATGTCGTGAAACCACTTTTACTTACCAATTCATCAATTGAAACAAATTCATATTCAATTTGGTCAGACTCTTTTGGTTTAA
>JAUZPT010000127.1 GCA_030705745.1 Bacillota bacterium
ATTTGAGTATACAGAAACTTTTGGCTGCTCTTCTCAAGGCCTGCTTTTTGAATCGCTTTCTCTGTACGAAGGACAGCTGATTCCATCGCATAGACGTTTGAAACGATGTCAGCGATATTGACCAGGATTTCCTGTTCCTTATCAAGCGCTTTTCCGAATTTTTGCGCTGCAAGGCCAGCAGCTAATAATCCGATTTTTTTCGCATTGGCCACAAGGTGTTTTTCCTGAGCGAGCGGCTCATCGCCCGGTTCTTCAGGCATCATCATCATGAGCTCTTCCTGTAGCGTTTGCGCTTTTTGGAATAAAGGAAGTTCTCCCTTGAATGCTTTTTTCAGGAACGTACCAGGAACAATCAGACGGTTGATTTCATTTGTTCCTTCAAAAATCCGGTTGATGCGTGAATCCCGGTAGGCTCTTTCAATTTCATACTCTTGCATGAAACCGTATCCACCATGGATTTGCACTCCTTCATCCACGACAAAATCAAGCGTTTCGGAAGCGAATACTTTATTCAGCGAGCATTCTATCGCATATTCAGCAATCGAATTGGCAACTTCTTTCCCGTTTTTCACTTCTTCATCCGTTAAACGGCTCATGCGATCTTCAAACAGACCAACCGTACGGTATACGGAGCTCTCAGCCGCATATGTTTTGGTTGCCATGGTCGCAAGCTTTTCTTTAATTAAGTTGAATTGTGAAATCGGTGTTTTAAATTGCTGACGTTGATTTGCATACTTAACCGAAATTTCAAACGCATATTTGGAAGCACCTACTGCACCTACTCCCAGCTTGTAGCGTCCGATATTCAAAATATTAAAGGCGATGACATGGCCTTTTCCAGCTTCACCAAGAAGGTTTTCCTTTGGGACCATGGCATCTTCTAGTATCAAAGTTCTTGTTGATGAACTCTTGATCCCCATTTTCTTTTCTTCGGCACCGGTTGATACACCGGAATATTCTCTTTCAACGATAAATGCAGAGAATTGCTCGCCATCAATCTTGGCATACACAACGAATACATCTGCAAAACCTGCATTGGTAATCCATTGTTTTTCACCGTTTAATACATAGTGCGTACCTTCTGCATTCAGCTTGGCTGTTGTTTTTGCTCCAAGCGCATCAGACCCTGAGCCCGGCTCTGTAAGCGCGTAGGCAGCAAGCTTTTCACCTGTTGCAAGCAGTGGAAGGTATTTTTGTTTCTGTTCTTCATTTCCGAACAAAACGATTGGGAGCGACCCTATTCCTACATGGGCACCATGCGAAATGGAGAACCCGCCTGCGCGTGATAACTTTTCGGATATGAGCGCTGAGCTGATTTTATCCAGTCCCATCCCGCCGTATTCCTCAGGAACATCGGCACCCAACAGGCCAAGTTCCCCAGCCTGCTTCAACAATTTTACCGAACGGTCAAATTCATGTTTTTCAAGGTATTCCACTTGAGGAAGCACTTCGTTTACCACATAGTCATCGGTCATTTTGGCAATCATTTTTTGTTCATCTGTATAATCTTCAGGCGTAAACACACGATCATATGAAACATCTTCAATTAAAAAGCTTCCGCCTTTAATCACATTTTCTGTTTGATTAGTCATTCATTTTTCCTCCCGTCAATTGGTAAGTGTAGTTTAAAAGCTTCCATCGGCAGGGCATACTCTCTGCCAATGGAAGGAAACGATTATTTAAAGAAGTTCAAAAACGCCCGCCGCTCCCATGCCCCCGCCAATGCACATCGTCACAACACCGAATTGCTGATTGCGTCGCTTCATTTCATGCAAAAGCGTAAGAGTCAGTTTGGCACCTGAACAGCCAAGAGGATGGCCAAGGGCAATCGCCCCGCCGTTCACATTCACGATCTCTTCATTCAGTCCCAACTCACGGATGACCTGAATCGATTGGGAAGCAAACGCTTCGTTTAGCTCGAACAAGCCAATGTCCGAAATTTCAAGACCTGCCAATTTTAACGCTTTTGGAATGGCAACGATGGGTCCAATCCCCATAATCTCCGGAGGTACACCACCGACTGCGAAGGATCGGAATTTCGCCATTGGCGCGAGTCCAAGAGAATCAGCCTTTTCACGATCCATAACCATTACAGCCGCAGCGCCGTCGCTTGTTTGCGACGAATTTCCTGCAGTTACGGTGCCTGTCACCGAAAAAGCGGGGCGCAATCTTGAAAGAGCAGCCATATTCGTTCCCGCGCGGACACCCTCGTCTTGTGTAAATTGAATCGTTCTTTCTGTTAACTTAAAATCGTTTCCAACGGAACGAAGGGTAACATCCACTGGTACAATTTCATTTGCAAACTTGCCATCCTGGATGGCCTTAGCTGCCCGTTCATGGCTTCGTACGGCGAAGGCATCTTGCTCTTCGCGTGAAATTCCATATTTTTTTGCCACTTCTTCAGCTGTATGGCCCATGCCCATATAATATTGCGGAGCCGTTTCCGCCAATCGCGCATTTGGGCGTGTGACATGCCCCATCATTGGTACAAGGCTCATCGATTCTGCTCCACCTGCTAGAATCGTATCCGAGTGACCAAGCATGATTCTTTCCGCTCCATAAGCAATTGCCTGAAGGCCGGATGAACAGTACCGATTAATGGTAATAGCTGGAACAGTATCGGGAAGACCAGCAAGCGCTCCGATATTCCTTGCCATATTAAGACCTTGTTCAGCCTCGGGCATTGCGCAGCCCATAATGAGATCATCAATTGTACCTTCATAATTTCCTGCGCGCTTAAGCGTTTCTTTTACAACAAGCGCTCCCAGGTCATCGGGACGAACATGGGCCAGCGTTCCTTTTTTCGCTTTCCCAACCGGTGTACGTGCTCCGGCAACGATAACCGCTTCTCTCATTTCATTCCCTCTCTTTCTTCTAGTAGTAAGAATTTATTTTTGTCTATTTTTTCACTCTTTTGTTAGTTGCGAAGCGGTTTCCCTTTAAGAAGCATATGCTGCATTCTTTGCTGAGATTTTGGTTCGGCAACAAGGCTAAGGAATGCTTCTTTTTCAAGGTTTAATAAGTATTGCTCATCCACTTCAGTTCCGTATGGAACCTTTCCACCGGCAATTACATAAGCCAATTTCTTGGCGATTTTCAAATCATGCTCTGAAATGTAGCCGGAAGAGAACATGGCCTCTGCTCCAAGAAGAAGAGTGGCATAACCCGTTTCGCCGACCACCGGAATCTTTTTGCGCACTGGCGGCTTATATCCTTTTTCGTATAGTGCAAGCACTGCCTGCTTAGCATCATACAGTTGATGATCACCATTCACACTGATGCCGTCCGCTTTATTCAAGAAATTATTCTCGCGTGCTTCTTCACCGGATGTCGAAACTTTCGCTGTTGCTATCGTTTCAAAAACTTTGTTTGCCACCTTTTGAAGATCGAATTCAACACCGTTCGGCATGCTCTCCAAATGCTTAATATAAAGCTCTTTATTTCCGCCGCCACCCGGGATCAATCCTACTCCAACTTCAACAAGTCCCATATACGTTTCTGCCGAAGCCTGAATATGGGCAGCGGGAAGGCAAACTTCCGCTCCTCCACCGAGCGTCATGGCAAACGGTGCAGCCACTACCGGCTTTGCACTATACTTTATTTTCATCATCGCCTGCTGGAAATGGCGAACGACCATGTCAATTTCAAAAATATTATCATCCTGGGCTTCCATCAGGATCATCGCAAGATTTGCTCCAACGCAGAAATTTTTGCCTTGATTGCCGATCACGAGTCCTTTGAAATTCTTCTCTACTTCATCGACTGCGAAGTTAATCATTTGGACGATATCGAGGCCAATGGCATTGCTTTGTGAATGGAATTCAAGAAGTGCAACGCCATCGCCGAGGTCAATCAGGCTCGCGCCGCTGTTTTTCTTGATCACGCCTTTTTGCTTTTTGAGCTTTTTCAGGTCAATGACCTTCGGGTTTACATCCAAGGGGAGGTATTCGCCGTTTGAGTAGAAAGAAAGCTCTCCGTTCTCTTCTTTATAAAAAGAAGTGAATCCTTTTTCCAACATGTCACACACCCATGTTGGCACATCCACTCCCGCTTCTTTCATTTTTGTCACCGATTTTTCAACACCAATTGCATCCCAAGTTTCAAATGGCCCCATTTCCCAGCCAAAGCCCCATTTCATAGCCTGGTCAATCGCCACAATATCATCGGCAATCGTTCCAAGCAGTTCAGCGGAGTAAGTGAGTACCGGACTAAAAATATTCCATAAAAGTTGGCCTGCAAGGTCGTTCGCATATACAAGCGCTTTCATTTTGTTTGCTGTACCTTTTTCTTGTTTGCTTAATTCAGTCACCGCCGTTTTCAACTTTTTGCGCGGGCCGTATTCAAGCGTTGCCGGATCAAGTTCAAGAATTTCTTTGCCTTGTTTTAAAAAGAAGCCTTGCCCTGACTTGCTTCCGAGCCAGCCCTTTTCGAGCATTTCTTTCATGAACGCAGGAACATCAAAAACTTCTTTTTCCTTGCCCTCAACTTGTTCGTATACATTTTTGGCTACATGGACAAATGTATCGAGGCCCACTACATCCAGCGTACGGAACGTCGCACTTTTAGGTCTTCCAATCATCGGTCCTGTTACCGAGTCTACTTCCCCAACGCTATACCCGCCTTTGAGCATCTCCTGAAGTGTGACAAGCAATCCGTACGTCCCAATTCGATTTGCGATAAAATTCGGCGTATCCTTAGCAAATACGACGCCTTTACCGAGTACATCTTCACCAAATTCCTTGATAAAAGATAGTACTTCAGGCGAAGTGTGCTTCGTCGGGATGACTTCAAGCAGTTTTAAGTAGCGCGGCGGATTAAAAAAGTGTGTCCCAAGGAAATGTTTCTGGAAGTCCTCCGATCTCCCCTCCACCATGGCTTCAACGGAAATTCCCGATGTATTGGAGCTGACAATGCTACCAGGTTTGCGGTATTGATCCACTTTTTCAAACACTTGTTTTTTAACCTGTAAATTTTCAACTACAACTTCTATGATCCAATCCACGTCACCAAGCCTGTTTAAATCATCTTCAAGATTCCCCGCTTCAATGAGGGCGATGTTTCTTTTGGCAGCCAAGGGAGCTGGCTTTTGCTGTAGTAGCTTTTGAATCGATGCGGCACTGATACGGTTGCGCACCGCTTTATCTTCAATCGTTAATCCTTTTGCTTTTTCACCTTCTGTTACTTCCCGTGGTACGATGTCCAATAATAAAGTTGGAATGCCAATGTTCGCCAGGTGCGCGGCAATTCCAGAACCCATGACGCCTGAACCGAGAACGGCGGCCTTTTTAATAAGTTGGATCAACTTTGTCTCCCCCTTCGATACATTTGAATGAACACTCATTCATTTTATGTTCAAAAAAAATAGTTCTATGAATGAGTTCTGCTACCTCTAACTATAAAAGATTTCAAAAATTTCCGCAATAATAAAGATCCGAAATATTAAAATTTTTAGAAAAGTGTTTTTTCTTAATAATATGGGTTAATTTTTAAGCGTAGGGAAAGCTAATTTTGAGGTGATTATGAATGGCTCGAATGAAAAAAAATCCATCGAAAGCAGGAGTCAGCGCCGCTAGTGTAAAAGGAGCTGCAGGACCGGGAATGGAACGAGAAGGTAAAAGAAAAGTAAACAGCCAAAATAACCAATATAAGTAATAGAAAAACAGGCTGAAATTCAGCCTGTTTTCTTATTTTTTAACCATGCCTTTCAATACAAACGCAACATTGGCTGGGCGCTCCGCCAAGCGGCGCATGAAGTAACCGTACCAGTCGTTGCCAAACGGCACGTAAACGCGCATTTTGTAGCCTTCTTTCACTAATTCGAGCTGGCGTTCAGAACGGATTCCGTAAAGCATTTGGAATTCAAATTGATCGTTCGGTATATTATGTTCTTTAACAATCTGTTTCGTGTATTCAATAATCGCTTCATCATGAGAAGCAATTGCAGTATAATTTCCATTTAGCAAATGCTGCTTAATGATCTTTTTATAATTTTCATCTACATCTTTCTTTTCAGGAAAAGCAACTTCAGGTGATTCTTTATATGCTCCCTTTACGAGTCGCAGATTTGGATGATATGTATTCAAATCCTCAACATCGCCCTCTACACGGTATAAATAGGCTTGCAAGACTGTTCCCACATTATCGTATTCTGCACGTAGCTGTTTGAAAATATCGATTGTTTTTTGACATCTCGAAAAATCTTCCATGTCGATCGTTACAAAAATATTATATTTTTTCGCCGCTTCCAAAATACGGCGCATATTTTTCATCACTAGCTCGTCTGATATGTCTAGGCCCATCGAAGTCATTTTTAATGAAAGCTGTGAATTCAAGTTTTCACGCCCGATTGCATTCAGTGCTTCAATTGAATGGTCCGTTCTTTCATTTGCTTCTTTTTCATTGTCGACGAATTCACCTAAATAATCGATTGTTACGGCAAGGCCTTTTTTGTTCAGTTCTTTGATTACTGCCACAGACTGCTCGATTGTTTCGCCTGCTACAAAACGGGATGCGCCAAAGCGAAGGCCATATTTTTTCGCCATTTTTGTCAAATTTTTATTTTTTGACAAGAAAAGAAAAAAGTTTTTCATCAGCTGTTCCATTCTATTTCCCCCTTGAAAACGTTTACAAACTTTTTGAAAATTCTATATTTTATAACATTTAACCTTGAAACACAAGGATTAACACACTTATTTTAACATTTTTATTTTTTTTTGAATATATTTATTTATTTCTCCTCAAATCCATAATGAAAACCATTCTGTGCGCATAGAAAAATAGGTTAAGAGGCATTCTATACCCGTAAGTTTTATCAATTCATTCGGGAGGAATGTTGATGCTACAGCAAAATACGAATTTGCAAAATCAGCAAGGGACAATGGAACAGCCGCCTGCTGTGATGTCCACAAAAGATTCATTATATGTTTCTGATATGCTTTCCTGGAATTTATTAGCAGCAAAAAAAGCGCATTTTTTCGCACAACAATGCCAGGACCAAGAATTAAAAAACGAAATGGAAAAATGCAGCGCAATGCACCAACAGCATTACCAGAAAATACTCGGCCACCTAAATTCCCATTTAACCCAACATAATGCATTTCAATAAAAATGAAACCCATTCA
Source organism: Bacillota bacterium (assembly GCA_030705745.1). Lineage (GTDB taxonomy): Bacteria > Bacillota > Bacilli > Bacillales > Cytobacillaceae > Neobacillus_A. Next base: position 7,122 of record JAUZPT010000127.1, read on the forward strand.
GAGGAGCCATCACTATGAATCAAAATGCCAATCAGCAAAAACTCGGGAACACCGAAAAACAGATTCCTAAAACCCCACAAATGAATGAACGCGATTTTATAAACGACTTGCTCTCAACGGAGAAATATATGACAACCTCCTATTCAGTTGCAATGCATGAAGCAAGCCATGATGGATTATTTCAGGATATTCAGGCAATATTCAACGAAACGGAAGCATGCCAAAGAGATCTTTATAATTTAATGTTCAAAAAAGGATGGTATAAAATCGAGCCAGCCGATCAGCAGCAGCTTCAACAAACGTTTCAACAGTTTCAAGGCTACACAAACCAACTTCCAGCCGGGGGGCAGCTTCAATAAATTGAGTCAAACAAAGGCCAAGCGAATGCTTAGCCTCAGATTGTCGAGGAAGTGGTATTTTCTCGACAATTTTTTATTTTCTCAGAATCTTACTATCTAATTTAGTGATAGTCCTTGATAATGGTCCTGTTGATTTCCGCTCCGGTCACTCGCTTTCCGCGGGGAGG
>JAUZPT010000128.1 GCA_030705745.1 Bacillota bacterium
ATATTTTCCAAAGGTTTTGACCATTTCGACAACCATGAGCATTACCATGAATGCATTGAAGAATGGAATCACCAAAAATATAAACCACCAATTGGGCTTCTCAATAATTTTCAGCCAGATAAAGTAGTTGTAAACAGGTATCACCGATTTCCATCCCTGATGACCTGCCTTTTCATAATTCTTCCATGCAATGACAGGGAAAAACACGAAAATTAATGTTAAAAGAAGGTTTAAACTCATTGTCTTTTTCTAATTCGTTATGGTGTGATATTTATTATACGAAAATTGGGTTCACTTTATTGTCTTGGATATATTGATTATTAATAATTATGCATTATTAAAATAAAAACTAAAGATTTAATAAATCTTTCATCGTATATATTCCTTTTTTATCTTTAATCCATTCGGCGGAGATGACGGCACCCATGGCTAAACCACGCCGTCCTTTTGCAGTATGGGTTATTTCAATGATGTCGTTTGGCGATTCCCAACAAACCGAGTGTATTCCCGGCGTGTTCCGATGACGGACGGGGTGAATATAGAGTTCCTGTTTTTGGGCAGGCAAATCAATAGTCCATTTTGTCTTTAAACTGTTATTAGCCAATATGTCTTCTGCAAGGGTAATCGCTGTTCCGCTGGGAGCATCGGCTTTATATATGTGGTGGGTTTCTTCCATGACGACGTCATATTCATGATGGGCATTCATCAGCTGCGCTAACTTTTTGTTTACGATCATAAACAGATTCACACCAATGCTGAAATTTGTGGCATAAAAAAAAGTACCGTTTTTTTCATTGCAAAGATTTGTGATTGATTCAAATTCAGCGTACCAGCCTGTAGTTCCGCAAACCAACGGAATGTCCGAACTGAGTACACGCCGAATGTTGCCTAAGGCAACCGAGGGATGTGAAAATTCGATGGCTACATCTGCTGATTCAACCAATCCAAGTCTTTCAGACCATTCAGTTTCATTGTCAATTGTTACAATTACCTGATGTCCACGCTCAAGCACCACTTGCTCAATTTCGTGACCCATCTTGCCGTATCCGATGATCGCTATTTTCATAAGAAAATAATTTTAATAAATATGTCTTATGGAACTCGCATGTAAGATTTTCATCCTTGTTTGTGATTTTCAAACATGCTCGGTTCATTCTTGTTTGTGATCTTCAAACATGCTCGCTTCATGATGTGATTCCAAATAATTAAGAAAGGGCAAATATAGTAAATCCCTTAAAATGAAAAGCAAAGTGAAACACCGGTTACGCCGGGAATCAATTTTGAGGGTTGTTGTACAAAGGGTTTGACGTTGAGTGACAGATTATCACTGACATCAAAATTAAAAAAATGGGCATCTACTTGTGCGTCAATTGCAACCAAAATATAGGCTGCTCCGGATATGATGTAGGTTAATTCAAGATTACGCCGGTAATAATCGCGTCCGGAAAGCAAAAGGGTTTCGTTCTTATTGTAACGGGTGACATAATCATTGACGGGCGGTGCATTTTCGTTGCCCGGAGTCGTTACGAAGTTGTAAGCATCCCTGAATTTAACGTATTCGGCATGATTCGTTTTAAAGAAATAGGCTAGTGCACCAAATCCTCCATATACAATAGGCAATTTCCAGTATTTATGGTTATAAATCTGACCCAGTCCCGGGCAAATTAAAGAAAGGTAAGTTGCTTTACGGGGAGAATGCTTTTTAATAAAGGTAGTATCGGTAATTTTTTTGGTAGGAGCAAATTTTATGGGTGCCGGGATGCTATCAGTTGCAGGTTTGACCTGGCCCGAGATGGGCTGGATCAGGATAAACCCGATCAAAAAAAGTAACGAAGCTTTATGATGAAACAAAACTTCGCCTATTCCATTTACACATTTTAAAATGACTTTGAACATTTTGGCTTATTCAGTTGGGTCCCCCAACAAGGTTAAAATCCTGTTCAACTCATTATCGTTCTTAAAGGTAATCACAATGGATCCTTTTCCTTTTTCATTCCGATGAAGATCAACTTTAGTGCCAAACCTATTGTTCAGTCTGTTTTTCGATGCCTTGAGCGGTTCGGGCAGTTCGATTGTCTTTTCGGCTTTCGTTTCGGTTTCCTTATTCAGATTACGAACGATCAGTTCGGTTTCGCGAACCGATAACCCCTTGTTGATGATGTTTTTGGCTATGGCCAACTGGGTCAGGGTATCATCAATGGTGATCAAGGCACGGGCATGCCCCATGCTGATGAGGCCATCGCGGATAATGACCTGTACATCGGGTGCAAGCTTTAATAAACGGATAAAGTTGGAAACAGTAGTTCTGTTTTTCCCAACCCGTTCGCTGAGTTGTTCTTGCGTAAGGTTACATTCGTCCAGTAAACGCTGAAAGCTGATGGCAACTTCAATTGAATTCAGCTGTTCCCGCTGAATGTTTTCAACCAATGCCATTTCAAGCATTTGCTGATCGTTTGCAACCCTGATGTAAGCAGGGATTTCTTCAAGCCCGGCTAATTTGGAGGCACGCAAACGCCTTTCTCCCGAGATGAGCTGGTATTTGTCGTACCCCATCTTCCGGACTGTAATGGGTTGAATGATGCCTTGTTCTTTAATGGAGTGGGCTAAGTCGGATAAACTATCTTCTTCAAACTGATCCCTGGGTTGAAAAGGATTGGTTTCGATCAGGTCGATCGGAATGCTTGCGACGGCGCCAACTACAAATTCCCCGGAAATATCCTTAGACGTAATATCGGTTTCAGGACTTGAAAGAATGGCACTTAAGCCGCGGCCAAGTGCTTTTTTCTTATTATTGTTTATCATCAGGCTTTAATTTTTTTGTCCGAATCACTGATTTTAGTCAGCGCATTATTCTGTAAAATCTCACGGGCCAGGTTGAGGTAATTAACAGCACCAGTACTGTTTACATCGTGCATGATAATAGACTCACCAAAACTGGGAGCTTCACCCAGTTTTGTATTGCGATTAATAATTGTATCAAAAACCATCTGTTGAAAATGTGTCTTTACTTCTTCTACAACCTGATTGGCTAACCGCAACCGGGCATCATACATGGTAAGGACAATTCCTTCGATTTCAAGGTCGGTGTTTAACCTGGATTGAACAATTTTAATCGTATTCAAAAGCTTACCTAACCCTTCGAGCGCGAAATATTCACATTGTACGGGAATAATGACTGAATCGGCAGCTGTTAAGGCGTTCACCGTAATCAGACCAAGTGACGGTGAACAGTCTATAATGATAAAATCATACTCATCCTTGACTTTTGTGATCACTCTGCGCATCATCTTTTCACGGTTGGGCAGTCCTATCATTTCTATTTCTGCGCCAACCAGGTCAATATGTGCAGGCAATAAATCAAGATTCGGAGTACTTGTTTTTAAAATAATGTTCCGCGGATCAATATCATCGATGATGCATTCGTAAACACTAGTCTTAATATTTTTAGTGTCGAAGCCCACTCCTGAAGTAGCATTAGCCTGTGGATCTGCATCGATGAGGAGCGTCTTGTACTCTAAAACCGCGAAAGCAGCGGCAAGATTAATGGCAGAAGTGGTTTTACCCACACCACCTTTCTGATTAGCGATTGCGATGACCTTTGCCATAATTCTGTTGATTTAGAGTGTTTTAACAGTTAGAAGGCAGTTCTAAAATAGCCTTTTATCTGCTTACAAAAGTACGACTTTAGGATAAACCAAAACGGGTCGTGATGGAAAAAATAGAAGAATGTTATTAACCACAAAAAAACAGTTCATTCGAACTGTTTTTTTAAATCGTACCCAACATTCAATTTATGAATTAATTGAAAGATCTTCAAAATTGAGATCCACTTGTGATTCTTCAAGCAGATTCTCATCCCTCATTGGGGGCTCATGACCGGATTCAATAAATTCAATCACATCACTCAACCCATTTGCAAACTTTTCAAAATCTTCTTTGTAAAGAAAAATCTTATGTTTCTCATAAGAATAATTCCCGGTTGCAGAGTCGTACCGTCTTTTACTTTCAGTAATAGTAATATACGGCTTATCATCTGACGTTGTTTTTACATCAAAAAAGTAGGTCCGCCTACCTGCTTTTACTGCTCTAGAAAAAATTTCGTCTTTGTGTTCTTTTGAATTAATTTCTTCCATTTTAAGTTTATTTAAAACTAAAAAGCCTTTTTATATTTAATTCTGTAGAGGCAAAATTAAAAATAATCTCTGATTTTACAATTTTATTTAGCTCATATAGAAAATATTGGTGCGGGCAATGATAATTATCCAATCATTTGACGGTTAACAGAATGGAAAAAGAAATTTTAGACAACTGATCACGTATGTATGAAAAAGATAATATTCTGAATAATAGTGTGATGATGTCAAGGTGGACAAGATGAACATTCTGAAAGCAGTAGTAATTTGATCCTCTCTCCTCAGATTTGATGCGAATGCATCAGAAACGCAATACCTAAAATTATTGAATGAATATATCATGGTTATTCCTCAGCATAGAAAATATGCCAGAACATCGCACTTCTGAAGCTTTGACGATCAGGCCTATAGCCTATCATCCTATGCAGAAATTTTTAATGACTTCAATGAATTTTTGAGGATGAGTAATATGGGGAACATGTGCCGCCCCTTGATAAATTAACCTTTTTGAATGAGAAATTGAGTTTGCAAGTTTGTCGTTGACCTTATGAAATATGGCTGGGCTTAGCGCACCATTACTTAATAACGTTGGTTTTTTAAAATTGGTGATCAGGCTCAGATCAAAGTCGATACTTGCAGGATCCGTTATTTGTTTGTACCAGATCATGGCGTTATCGATGAAAATCTGATGCATCTTATCAGACAGCTTTTCCCATCCTCCGGTTCCAATGCCAATTGTTTCAACATATTGTTTTGCAGCTGCTTCAATGTTGTTGTTTTTAAAATAATTCAATACGGCCTCCATCCGGTTGTCGAATGCCAACCATTCCACCTGGGCTTGTTGATCTTCTTTTAATAAGCCAAAAAGGGGCGGGTCGTTGACAATCATCGTTTTAAAAAGATCGGGCCGTTGTGTGGCAGTCCAAAGTATGATTGATGCACCAAACAAATTGCCCGCGATATGGGCAGAAGAGATGTGAAGATATTCGATTAATTTAATCAGATCCCAGGCATCGTTTTTGAAACTGCTTTTCATATCAGGAGCTTTACTAAGACTATACCCCCTCCGGTCAAAGGTCAATACCCGAAATGACTTTGCCAGTTCATTCACGACGCTATCCCAGTTGTGATGATCACCCCAGGATCCATGGACCAGGATGAGCGTCTCACCTTTATCTCCCGTTATCTTCCAATAAATATCAATGTCATTTATTTTTTCAACAGGCATCTGCGGTCTTTTTTACGTTGGAAAAAAATATTTTGAATTCTTACTTGTGCATTAATTGGGTTAAAACAAGCATTGTTTGTTTTTGTTTAATTGGCGTCTGAAATTAATGGTGAGCTTTTTTTATAATAAGTTGATAACTAATTTAAAAGAATAATCTTGTTGGCTGAATTGAATCAACTTTTTGATGCATTCGTGTATGTAATGATGCTTTGATGGGGTCTTCAAGTGTGACACCTTCAAGGTTTATTCATTTTTAAACCGCTTCCTGCAAACCGATCGCAAGCCAGGTATTTCTTCTTATTTCCAACAAAGGACTCCAGCGCCAGTAAAGGCTGCCCTGAAATCGTTTTTTTGGGGAATAATCATTAAAAAAAACCTATGACAAGATCATAAGACTACATTCCAAGGCGTCTTTGAAGCCTTAATCCTTTGCACCATCGCAAGCATTTTATAACGTAAAGGAAAGTAGTGAAAAATTTTAAAGAAGGGTTTATTTACGTTTATTTCCGTAATAGGAAACGAGCATGTTTGAAGATCACAAATACTGATGAACCGAGCATTTATGCGAGCTCTATACGACCAATTAATAAAATAATCATCGTATAAAAATTATCTATGCGAGTTCCATAAGACCTATTTAATTAAATTTTTTTCAGATGAAAAAACACAGGGATAATACAAAACGACAAGCAGTGCGCTATCCAAAAGTTTTGGCAAAAAGAAACAGTCTCTTTTGCATTGTTTCAATAAAAAATCAAAACGGGCATATTGGGCAAGTTTAATCTGCTTAAGTTTATCTCAATCAACGGATTGGATATGTAGGGAGCAATTGAACGTATAATATTTTTAAACCGAACAGCAAAGAATTATGTTTTATCATAATCTGTTTGAAAGAGTGAATCTGACGGTTCAAATCTATTAATGCGTGATAAAGTGAATGCCGAATCAGAAAAAGTAGTACCTTTGCGTTTTATTTTTTGTCTAACCTAATTGTTCATTCTCATAGGATATGCTTACCAGAAGGCAATTTCGAATTAAAGTTTTACAAGCCGTTTATGCTTTCCATCAAGGTGAAGGTGAGCGTATAGACGTAGCCGAACGGCAGTTGCTGAAAAGCATAGAACGCATTCACGAACTTTACATTTATCAACTTTCACTCCTTGTTGAGTTAACGGACTTCTTTAAGACCCGGCTTGAAGAGTCCAAAAGCAAATTTCTTCCTTCTCAGGAAGATTTAAACCCCAACACCCGCTTTGTCGATAATCTCTTTATGAGCCAGTTGTCTTCAAATGTTCATCTTCTCAAATACCGTGAGCAGTTTAAGATTTCATGGAATGAAGAAATGGAGTTGATTAGAAAGTTTTATCAGGCAGTCAGAGAATCGGATTTTTATAAAAACTACATGTCGAATCCTGAATGTGGTTATAAAGATGATAAGGATGTCTTTCTGCGTATTTTCAACGATATTATTGCTGAATCTTCAGTACTTCAGAGTATTTATGAAGAGAAGAGCATTTACTGGATCGATGACCTTGAGCTTGCAAACTTTATGGTAAATAAAACCATCAAGGGATACAGAGCCACATGGGATAAGCTGGCAGAACTTCCTTATGTATATAAGTCCAATGACAGTGATGATCCGGATAGTGACAAAGAGTTTGTCGTTCGGCTTTTCAGGAAGACTATTGTAAACAATGACGAGTTGGAAAAGTTGGTTGATCAGAAAGCCCAGAACTGGGATGTAGAACGAATAGCCATCATCGATATACTGCTTTTGAAAATGGCATTGGCCGAACTTATTGAATTTCCAAGCATTCCGGTGAAAGTTACACTCAATGAATATATTGAACTTGCCAAGATTTACAGTTCACCCCGAAGCAATGTTTTTATCAATGGGATTCTCGATAAGCTCATTCTTGAACTAAAGGAAAACGGACGCATTGTTAAATCGGGCAGGGGTTTAATGGAATAAACAGAGGGGATCATATTTCCAATCATATTTTCAAATTAATTGGATACGAAACTTGACTGTTGAGCTTTTATTTTTCTAAATTTGTACGTTTAAATGTTATGATAATGACACCTGCTTTTCGTTTTTCCATCATTGTTTGCCTTTTAATGGTATTGGTTTCATGTAAACCCAATGTGAAGGGAAATGTTACCTCTGTAAAGGAAATGACTACTCCGGGGCAGGCTCAGATCAAGTTTGAAACCGATATGCACGATTTCGGCGAGGTTATTGAGGGTGAAAAAGTTTCATATAGCTTTAAATTTACCAACAT
>JAUZPT010000129.1 GCA_030705745.1 Bacillota bacterium
TACTTCCTGGGCAGCAAGAATACTATTCTGCTCTTCCATCGAAAGCTTATCATCTTGAGTTTCTTTTTCCTGTTTCTGAAGGCTAACCATCAGCTTTTTTTGTTCGGCAACCTGACCATTCATTTTTTCCTTCATAGACTCTAGGTCGCTTAGCATGCCTTGAAGATTCGACAGGTCCGTTTCAACCTTGTTTTGATTTTTTTCAACAGCCTCTTTATCGGCTTCATGCTGTTTCAATATTTCCTGATCCGCTTCCATTATTGTTGCAACCGCATTGGCGCGATCGACAAAATCGTTGAAGCTCTGCGACCCCATCAAGACGTCAAGATAATTGACCATGCCACCATTTTCCTGATAATTGCGAGCACGGTCCTTTAGCATTGCGTTTCTCTTTTTTATCCGTTCTTTTAAAACAGCGATTTCAGCCTGAAGCTTTTGAATTTCTGTCTTCGTGTCGGAAATTTCGTTTGTTTTCGTCGAAATCTTTTGATTTGTATCATCGATTGCAAGCCCGATGAGCTCAATATCTTTTTCAACATTGGCCTGTTGATTTTGCAGCTTAGCAATCTTTTGGTCTGCTTGATTAATATGCGCAGACATATTTGATCGCTGTGCACGGATTTCATTTTTTTTCTGTTTTAATGATTGAATGGAGGACGCCTCTGTCTTTACCGTGTAACCCCCAAATAAACTCCCTATACCCACCGTTAATGATACGGCAAGTGTCACCAATGACTTTTTCAATTTTCGATTTCTCCTCTCCATTGTCATCTTATGTACAGGTAAATCGTCATTTACAAATGCATCGAAACTCTTCTTGATGAAAATAGGTTCCATGTATTTTTTTCAAAAGGGGCTGACGCTTTGTTTTTGAGTCAGCCGCCGTGGATATTCTTTCTACTGTTCTAGCAATCTTGTATTTATAAAACGAGCAATAGATTAAATGCGCAAAAATTTGCGTACCGACATCAAGCTACCCCAGACGCCAATAAAGGCACCGATTAAAACGAGTAAAATTGATACTTGTACCATAAAAGGGTCATACGGAATAATTTGAATGAAATTTCCTTGCAACTTCGGCGCCAAGTAATCGTATGCGTAATAATACGCGGTTGAAATAAGTACGATTGGGAGAATGGCCCCCATGATTCCCAGCCATAATCCTTCCAAAAAGAAAGGCCAGCGGATAAAGGCGTTTGTCGCACCTACCAATTTCATGATTCTGATTTCTCTTCTGCGTGCCACAATCGTAATCTTGATTGTGTTTGAAATTAAGAAAACGGCTGTCATCAGCAAGCCGATTATGAGGGCAAGTCCAACATTTCGGCTCGCACCGATAAATTTGAACAATTTCTCTACCTGGCCTTGGCCATATTTTACTTTCGAAGCATAATTCATTTTTTCAATTTGTTTCGCAACACGCATTGTGTCTGTCGGTTTTTTCGTTTTTACGATAAATACATCGTTTAACGGATTGTCCTGTTCAAAAAGCTTGAAGGCTTTTCCTTCATTGCCGAGACTTTTAATTAAGTTATCAAGCTCTTGCTTTTTCGAGGAAAATTTTATGCTTTTCACTTCGGGAATTTGTACAATCTCATTATGCAATCGCTGCTGATCTGCTTTATTCGCAGCAACATCGATGTGAACGCGGATTTCCACGTCCTCTTCAATGGTTTGTGCCACTTTATTAAGATTCATCATAATAACGAAAAAGACTCCGACTAAAATGAGCGTTACAGTAACGGCACCGACAGAAGCAAACGTCATCCAGCCGTTTCTTGTAATGCTCTTTATACTTTCACGGGCATGGCGGCCTAACGTTCTAACTTTCATAACCGTAGTCACCTCTTTGCTCATCACGAACAATTCTTCCGCTCTCAATCGCGATGACGCGGTGTTTAATTGTATTGACGATTTCTTTGTTATGTGTAGCCATCACAACCGTAGTTCCTCGTGTGTTGATTTCTTCAAAAATATTCATTATCTCCCATGACGTATCCGGATCAAGATTCCCTGTCGGCTCATCGGCAATGACGACCTTGGGCGAATTGACAATCGAGCGTGCAATCGAGACGCGCTGCTGCTCGCCTCCGGAAAGTTCAGTTGGGAGCATTCTTGCTTTATGCTTCAAATTGACGAGATCAAGAACTTCCATCACCCGCTTTTTGATATACTTCGGATTTTCTTCGATCACTTCGAGAGCAAATGCGACATTTTCATACACAGTTAGCATCGGCAAAAGCTTGAAATCCTGAAAAACCACCCCGATATTCCTGCGAAAAAGGGGAACGCGCTTCAGCTTCAGCTTGGCGATATTCACACCGTTCACCATAATGGAGCCGGCCGTTGGTGATTCTTCCCGGTACATCATTTTGATAAATGTCGATTTTCCTGCGCCGCTTGGGCCAACAACATAAACAAAATCGCCCTGGCTGATCTTAACATCGATTCCGTTTATGGCCGTGACGCCATTTGGATACTTCTTATACACTTCCTGCATTTCAATCATCTATTATCACCTGAAGTCTGATTTAACTAAAAAGAACCTTTAATATAGTAAATCGATTTGTTTAAATGACAAATTATGTGCTTTTTCGCACAAATTCATTATACATCATATTTCGTCAAAAATAGAGATAAAATTATTACAGTTTCTTTTCAACGGTAGAAAATTCTGAAAACGATTTGAGCGATTGCCGAAAAAAAATGAATTTATTGTTAAGGATTTTTGGCGAAAATAAAAACGTCCCATACCGTGTACAGAACGTTTTTCATACATATTTTTTATTTTTTTGCAGAGAGCCATTCAGCGACTTTTGTCAGCTCGGCTCCTTGGATCAAACCGGGTGGCATTCCACCGCCCCCATTTTTAATCCTTGTTTCAATTTGAGCTTTCGTCAAGCGTGAACCGACATCTGCCAATTTCGGGCCGACACCGCCTTCAAGATTGCCGCCATGGCAGCTAGCACAATGTTGTGAAAAAATATTTGCAGCTTCTCCGCTTGAAGCTGTGTCTTTCGTACCGGTATTGCTTCCGGTATTGCTTCCGGTATTGCTTCCGCCTCCGCAAGCAGCTAACATAAGAGAAGTTCCCATTGCCAATCCTAGCAACACTTTCTTCATCCCAATACCCCCTTCATTAAGTTAAATACCTTAGATAATTATACCAATTCTATGCCCGTTTGAAACCCTCCCCGACCACCTCATGGGCATCCATAACAACGACAAAGGCAGATGGGTCAAGGCTTTTGACCAATTGTTTCAATTTAGTGAACTCCGTCTGATCGACGACACACATGAGTACGGGGCGTTCATGATCGGTAAAACCACCGTATGCTGATAGTTTTGTCACACCACGGTCTATTTTATTCAAAATACCTTCACGAACTTCTTCTTGTTTGTTCGTAATGATCATTGCCATTTTCGAACGGCCGAATCCGACTTGGACCAAATCAATCGTTTTTGTCGTAACATAAAGCGCGATTAACGCGTATAAGCCTTGCTCGATATTAAACACGATGGCAGCAGAAAGTACAATCATTCCATCAATGATCGCGACGCATGTGCCGAGAGTCAAACCTGTATATTTGTGAATAATTTGCGCAGCGAGGTCGGTGCCTCCCGTCGACGCTTTTCCGCGGAAGACGATACCGAGTCCCAAACCAACGCCGATTCCTCCAAAAAGCGCTCCGAGCAATGGATTATGTGTCCATGGATTGATTCCGCTTGTCAAAAAAACGACGAGCGGCAAAAATATCGTTCCCGCAAGAGTCTTCACACCAAACTGCTTTCCGAGGAAAATAACACCCGCAATGAAGAGGGGAATATTAAATGCCCACTGGACATACGCGGGCTCCCAACCAAGAGTAGAATGCAAAATGGTACTGATTCCGCTTACACCGCCCGAAGCAATCCGGTTTGGCAATAAAAAAACATTAAAGGTGAGGGCAATGATGGCCGCGCCCACCAGAACATACACATATTCAAGTGCAGCTTGCACACGGGTTGTGACAGGAAAGGTCTGTTTCCTTTTCATAAATGCAAAACTCCTTAGTTTCGAATTCTCCAATAGTGTTTACCTACTAGCCGAAAGTGAGTATAGCACGGCAAAAAAACCGTGTAAACAGCTTTAAACTACTGCTTTAAAGGGTTAAACCGACCATTTTTCTTTCAGGGAAGTTTTGGTTCGCTTGAGTTGAAGATTCTATAGAAGTTTTTGATACCCATTTAAAAAAAGAAACATAAATGTCATAACTTCTGTGAACAATTTTTGTCCACTTCTTTATACCCCTACCCCTATAAGTTTTTCGTGTTATACTTTCCGTGAAAACACAATGTAGATAAGTAACCAATTCAAAGGAGTGTTGAATCATGGCAAAAAAAATCATCATAGTCGGAGGCGTGGCCGGTGGTGCGACCGCTGCCGCACGTTTAAGACGATTGGATGAAGCATCGGAAATAATCATATTCGAGCGCGGAGAATACATCTCCTTTGCGAACTGCGGGCTTCCTTATTATATTGGCGGAACAATCCCAGAACGCAGCAAGCTCCTTGTTCAAACAGTTGAAGGCATGTCAAAAAAATTCAATCTCGATATTCGTAATCTTAGCGAAGTCGCGAAGATAAACCGCGAGCGAAAAACCGTTACTGTCCAAAACCTGCAGACGTTGGAAGTATATGATGAATCGTATGACGTCCTTATTTTGTCACCAGGCGCGAGTCCAATCAAACCGCCGATTCCCGGCATCGATACCGCTGAGGACTTATTTACACTGCGCAACATCCCGGATACGGACAAAATCAAGTCCTATGTAGATAATCAAAAACCGAAAAAAGCAACCGTCATTGGAGGCGGTTTTATCGGCATCGAAATGACGGAAAATCTTTGGGATCTCGGCATTGACGTAACACTGATCGAAATGTCCGATCAAATCATGGCTCCGATTGATTTTGAAATGGCATCAATTTTACACAGCCACCTGCGCGAAAAAGGAGTGCATTTAATTTTAAAAGATGGTGTTTCTTCTTTCGAAAACAAAGGGAAGATGGTCAAGCTCAACAGCGGCCGCTCCATCGAAACCAACATGATTATTCTCGCAATTGGCGTGAAGCCGGAAAATCATTTGGCTGTGAGCTCCGGTTTGAAAGTGGGCGAACGCGGAGGCATTTCTGTAAACGAATTTTTACAAACCGAAGATCCATCCATTTACGCCATCGGTGATGCCATTGAAGTAAAGGACTTCATCAACGGCCGTCCAACGCAAATCCCTCTAGCCTGGCCAGCCAATCGGCAGGGACGGATTGTCGCAGATCATATCAATGGAATACTCTCCAAATACCCAGGCACTCTTGGAACCTCGATTGCAAAGGTATTTGACATGACAGTTGCCGCTACAGGCAATAATGAAAAAACATTAAAACGATTCGGCATTCCATATGAAGTCGTCCATGTGCATCCTGGCTCGCATGCGGGTTACTATCCCGGCGCATTTCCCATCGCCCTGAAGCTTATTTTTGAAAAAGAAACAGGTAAAATCTATGGTGCACAAGCTGTTTCCTACGACGGAGCCGATAAGCGCATCGACGTGATTGCGACGGCAATAAAAGGCAGCCTAACGATATTTGATTTACCCGATTTGGAGCTTGCTTATGCTCCCCCTTATTCGTCAGCAAAAGATCCGGTCAATATGGCGGGCTACGCAGCGTCAAATATAGCCGAGGGCTTAGTTGAAACGGTCCAATGGCATGAAATCGACGACATCGTCACAAAAGGCGGCTTCCTGATCGACTTCCGTGAACCGATCGAGCGTGACATGGGCTTCATTAAAGGATCCATCAATATCCCATTGGGCGACTTGCGAGACCGTTTAAACGAACTTCCAAAAGGAGAAACCATCTATGTCTCCTGCCAGGTTGGTCTGCGCGGCTATCTGGCTGCACGTATACTAACACAGCATGGCATACACGTAAAAAACCTTGACGGAGGCTACAAAACGTATTCCAGCGTATTTGAACCAGCGGTCGACAACACTGCCGACGTCCCGGTCAATGACTCAGGCGTTCTGGAGATCACCTCCGTTACCGGCAATGAAAATGAGAAAAAGAACACGGAACCAATTATGATTAATGCATGCGGCCTGCAATGCCCTGGTCCGATCATGCAAGTATTTAAAGCGATGAACGAGATGGCAGCTGGTGATACCCTTGAAGTACACGCAACAGATCCCGGGTTTGCGAGGGATATCAAGTCGTGGGCAGCTAAAACCGGCAACACCCTCCTTGAATCAAAATTTGAGGATAAAAAATTTAAAGCCGTGCTCCAAAAGGGCGGCGATTCTCGTAACGTTAGCAGTGAAACTTCGGCAGCTGTCGAGTCAGAAACGCAAGTATCAGCGTCTCCTTCCTTTGCGGGCCAAACTAAGGATGGTACGACGATGGTGGTGTTCAGCGGGGACCTCGACAAAACGATCGCTTCGTTTATCATTGCGTGTGGAGCAGCTGCAATGGGCAAAAAAGTGACAATGTTCTTCACCTTTTGGGGACTCAATGTACTGCGCCGCAGTGATGCCCCGCATGTCGAAAAAGACATGGTGGAAAAAATGTTTGGGATGATGATGCCGAAGGGTGTCAATGAGCTGCCTCTTTCAAAAATGAATATGGGCGGCATGGGCGCAAAAATGATCAATCATGCGATGCATCGAAAAAATGTCGACGACCTTGCAACATTGATGAAAAATGCAATGGAGGCAGGCGTCAATCTTGTCGCTTGCTCGATGTCTATGGACATTATGGGCATAAAAGCGGAAGAACTGATCGACGGAGTAGATATTGGCGGTGTCGCATCTTATTTGGGTGATGCCGAGGAATCGAGTTTGAATTTGTTCATCTAGTCGTGTAGGAGGCTGACTCATAAGGGTCCGACTCCCTCGTTTAGTCACAATATGTAGAATACGTTTATTTTAATGTATCTATATTTTGTAGCTGAGGGGTCGGACTCTTTGCTTTGAGTCAGCCTCTTTTTTAAAAAAATTTTCGTGAAAATCAAAAACATTTTGACAGCAACCGCCACGTTTCAACGGAAAATCCCATAAAAACATGCTAAATGGACTGCTCCCGTCAGAATTTGTTGGAATTTTTGTTGTTTCATTTTGGTTAAAAGACGGTATTATCATAATATAAAATTTGGAATTTCGGAACGGACTTAAATAATCGAAATAAGGGAGTGTTTTTAATGAAGATTAAGGTCGGAAGCTGGAGAATGTTAAGCTCGCAGGACAAATTATTTATCCTAAAAATACTCAGTGAACGGTCAAAAGCAAAAAAGAGCGCTTAATCTACCGATTTGTGTCTTGCCGGTGCGCTCGTTTTGCCATTTTCATGCATATTCGCGATTTTTCATATAACAAAAATACTGATGAGCCCAGCGGACCCCGCGTGGGTTTTTTATGATGAGGTTTGTTTTTTTAAAACTGGCGGGTTTAGGGATGGAAATTTGATGTTTGGATGCAGTGGTCCTCCGGTATCCCGAGAATCCGTTCATCCGGATACCTAGCCAGGCTATCGCCTGGCTTTTTAACTTGCCCTTAAGAGCCAAAAGTGGGTATTTCAACTTCAAACGTGGGTAAATGGAGGCGA
>JAUZPT010000013.1 GCA_030705745.1 Bacillota bacterium
CGAGAGGTGTTCCCAGACGCTTTAAAGGAGTTTTTTCCCGAATAGGCTCCAATAGCAACCTTCTCTAACAAATTAAGCATATATCACTCCACCGTTTTACAAAAAAATTGTTTAATTTTAACACAGGTCATTCTTCAACTCCCGTTAGCTGTATACGGAAAGTTATATAACGGGAGATTCATGATATAATTATCATAGGTAACCGTTTACAGAAACAAAATAAGTTTATTTTTTCTGTAAATTTAATCTTTTAAGGAGTCGATGAAAGTTGACAATGGATACTAAAAAATCAATTAGTAATGAACAAACTATTTTTAATCACATTGGAAATAAAATCAAAACAGAAGATAGAGAAATTAATATAATTGCTAGATTAGAAGAACCACTAATCGTAATTTTAGGAAATGTTTTGAGTGACGAAGAATGTGATGAACTTATTAGATTGTCAAAAGACAAAATGAATCGTTCAAAAATTGGTGTTACACACGAAGTAAATGAGATAAGAACAAGTAGTAGTATGTTTTTTCAAGAAAATGAAAATGACATCATTACCAAAATTGAAAAAAGAATATCATCTATTATGAATATACCAACTGAACATGGGGATGGTATTCAAATTCTTAAATATACTCCTGGTCAAGAGTATAAAGCTCATTTTGATTTTTTCACATCTACAAGTAAAGCAACAAAAAATAATAGAATTAGCACAATCGTCATGTACTTAAATGATGTTGAGCATGGGGGAGAAACTTTTTTTCCTAAATTAAATTTTTCAGTATCCCCACAAAAAGGAATGGCCGTGTATTTCGAATATTTCTATAACGATAAAAACATAAACGAACTAACTTTACATGGTGGAGCGCCCGTCATAACTGGAGAAAAATGGGTTGCATCACAATGGATGAGAAGACAAAAATAGTCTGGACCTAGATAGATGTTCCTTGTTAAAAACGAAAGGTGAAAGTCATTTTTTTCCTAGGTAACTTTTATCACCAATCCTTTATATCTATTATTTATAGTTGAAGATTGAAATTGAAATGTAACAGCAATTTAATCAGGCAATATTTATTTCATTCAATATGGGCATCGTATTGTATAGATTGTAAAAATATACTGTGTCATTAAAGACATTAACGGAACGAAATCCTTCCGTTTCTTCCGTTAAACGTGTATAAATGACAATACTTAAGTAAAAGTCTTCGTTGATTTATTAGAAAAAATTGGTGAATTAGAAATGCATCTTTAAATGAAGAATAATTCGGTAATTGACCAAATCTTGACCAATAAGATAGAAATTTATAATTGGAGAAAAATAAAAAATCCTCTAAATAACAAAAACCCTTGAATATCAAGGGTTTTTTAGTATGATCTGAGAGGGATTCGAACCCCCGACCCCTTCCCTGTCAAGGAAGTATTCTCCCGCTGAACTATCAGATCGTTTTTAAACTACATATCTTATTATATTCATATACAAATGAAAGTCAAGGTAATTTCTTTTCTTAAGGAAAAATAATTCGTACCCTGGATTATTCCTTTCAGTATTAACCCAAACCGTATTTTTTAAATTTTCAAAATGAAAAACAATTGGAATCCTCACTTCTTAAAGGATTTATTCTCTTCATCACCATTTAAGAATGCTGAAAAAAGAAATTTTCCTTTCATTGAATAAAGAACACTCGTTCGCATATAATGTAAATATACGAAAGGAGTGTTTAAAATGAATGGGCTGCTTCAACGTTCCATAACGGACCATCTTCCAGTAGACATCATCTATCTTTCTGCGGCACAAAAGCTTTCACAGCGCACATTGCTCATTAAGGAAATTGATGGATCGACTGTCCGTGCTTATTGTTTGCTTCGCAAGGAAATGCGGACGTTTCGTTTGGAGAATATATTATCGGCCATGCCAAAAAAGCAGGATGAATACCCACTTCATTAGCGCGCCCCTGCTCACCCACACCATTCAACCTTAACTCAATTCTTCTAAAGTACTCATACTCCCACCAAAGCGCTGCCCAAAGTTTTTAAAATTCATTTAGTATGATAAAATTCTCCTGTAAACGAAACATGTACAGGGGGAATCTTCATGGAATTTGCGAGAGGAACAATCAAAGAACTTACCTTATACAGCAATGCCCTCGATGAGGAAATGCAAATATTGGTGTATGTACCGGCAAACTTTTCGCCGCTATATAAATATTCACTTGTAATTGCTCAGGACGGACGAGATTATTTCCAGCTCGGGCGAATCGGCAGGGTTGCGGATGAACTCCTCTCTGAGCGCCAAATTGAAAACATTATTATCGCAGGCATTCCATACAAAAACGTTGAGGATCGCCGAAAAAAATACCATCCGGATGGGGCACAGCAGCAAAACTATATCCGTTTTCTTGCACATGAACTCGTTCCCTTCCTTGATAAAGAATATCCGACCTACCATATGGGATCCACACGTGCGCTAATCGGTGATTCCCTGGCGGCCACTGTTTCCTTAATGACAGCCCTTCAGTATCCACATACATTCGGCAAGGTCTTGTTGCAATCTCCTTACGTCGATGATACGGTACTCGAAGCAGTAAAAGCCTTTTCACAGCACCAGCTGCTCGACATTTATCATGTCATTGGCACACAGGAAATAGCTGTCAAAACAACGGATGGAAAAACAAGTAATTTCCTCCAACCGAACAGAGAGTTATCACAATTATTATCGGAGCGTAACAAGACGTATTTCTATGACGAATTTGAAGGTGACCATACGTGGACATATTGGCAGCCGGATTTAAAGCGCGCGATCAAAAAAATGTTCGGTTAATTTCCGATAGTTCTAAAAGATTAATTTATTTAAATAATTTGTTATAATGAAGTGAAGGTCCACTTTACTCCGGCCTGTACTTTTTTCATCTCGAATACTTATTCATATAATGAAGAAACGAGTCTAAAAAATGGAGGTATTACTATGAAATTTGGAGTTGTCATTTTCCCATCAAAATCTCTTCAAGATTTAGCAAATTCCTATCGTAAACGGTACGATCCTCATTACGCTTTAATTACGCCACATGTGACCTTAAAGAATGCCTTTGAAGCAACAGAAAAGCAGGCCCAAGAACTCGCTGATCAGCTTAGAAATATGGCGAAGAATTATCAGCCCTTTACATTAAAAACAACAAAAATCAGTTCCTTTCATCCGGTTAATAACGCCATTTATTTAAAAGTGGAAAAAACACCAGAACTTGAAGGTTTGAATCGTGATATGGATACATATTTAAAGGGAGACGAACCTTCCGTTGAATACGCTTTCGTTCCCCATATCACGATCGGTCAAAATCTATCGAATGATGAACATTCCGACGTCTTCGGGTCGTTGAGGATGCAAAGGATCGACCACGAAGAAACGGTTGATCGTTTCCATCTTCTTTATCAGCTCGAAAATGGCTCATGGACCGTATACGAGACGTTCCGCCTTGGAGGAGAATCTTAAGGAATGAATGTGAAAATCGTCGATACTCAACAAGAATTAGAGGATGCCTTCTCGGTTCGCAGAAAAGTTTTTATTGAAGAACAGAAAGTTCCTGCAGAAGAGGAATTGGACCAATATGAAAATGAGTGTGTCCATTTTGTACTATACAACGGAACTCAACCCGCTGGTGCCGGAAGATTCCGTGTTGTGGATGGCTACGGAAAGGTCGAACGAATTTGCGTATTAAAGGAACATCGTAAAAGTGGTTCAGGCAAGGCGATCATGAATGGTATCGAAAAATATGCAAATGAAAACGGCCTCAAAAAGCTGAAACTAAATGCCCAAACGCAAGCAATTCCTTTTTATAGCGGACTTGGGTATGAAACAGTTTCCGAAGAATTTTTGGATGCCGGCATTCCACACAGGACGATGGTAAAAACAATTTAATAACAATCTTTATAAACGAATAAAAGCTCTTGCCCACTACATTGGACAAGAGCTTTTTAATTTTTTCCATTATACAGACTCACTAAACAATCTTCCCTTTCCAGTCATTTCTCCGTATACCTTCTCTACCTGAGGGCTGCCGTAAACCTTTTTTCCACGATTCGGCCTAGTGGCCTCAATAGAATAAATTTGTTTCGTTATCTCTTCATTATGCATTAAATATCCGCGCTTTTGAATAGGCTTTGTTTTTTCAATCGCAATGATTTTAAACGGATCGTAATCAGACCCAATTTCCCTTTCCTGGTAGGCAGCGTACTGATAATGATTGACCGGTGCAATGTAGCCCATTATTATCACCTCTTTTTAATATGTTTTTTATAATATATGTACTTCCTTACTGTTTATTTACCCTCTCAAGGAGGGAATGAAACAGAAACAATGCTTTTAGGTCGTCGTTATTTTTGTTATGATAGAGTTTGTCTAATTTTTTTAAAACAAATGAGGGAAACACTATGAAAACTGCGATATATAAAGCCAAACACATTCATTTAGATACACTCGACAGAGGCCAATACCAGAAAGTGTTTTTAGCAGGAAAAAATGGTGACATTATTTGCCCCTCCTGCTCAGAAAAACTCAGACTCTACCTTGGGATTGAGGGTACTCCCCACTTTTATCATCTTCAATCTCCAGATAAAACCTGTCCCGACTGGAAGGAATCCTTTCAACCAATCGTTGAAGAACCTGAAAGAGACGGCTTTATCCTTCCCAAATCGCGTGCGATTACGTTACCTTCAACAGGTTCATCCTCCTTTGAACCTTTGAGGCGTCTGGAGACACATCAACCCTTACAAGTCAAAGAAAAGAAAACAACATATACAGCTCCATCCTTTTTAAAAGATCTACAGGAAAGCGGCGTGAATCTGGACGAAAGCCAGGCGAAGGCCGTGATGGATATAGACGGGCCTTTACTCGTTCTCGCAGGAGCAGGAAGTGGAAAGACGAGGGTTTTGACGGTCAGATCCGCATATATGCTGGAAGTAATGAACATCAATCCTTCCTCCATGATGCTTGTCACCTTTACTAGCAAAGCAGCAGCAGAAATGAAAAAAAGGCTGCTTGCCTATCCCGATATCAATCGGCAGAAAGTCAATTCCATGGTGGCAGGCACATTCCATAGCATCTTCTATCGAATCCTTATGTTCCATTCTCCGGAAAGATGGGCATCAAACAAACTGATTAAATGGGATTGGCAAAAGGAGAAAATCATTAAGGAGGCAGGAAGGGAGCTACAGTTATCGGAAAAAGAATTCGCTTTTGACCTCGTCCTCCAGCAAATTAGCTTTTGGAAGAATTCGATGGTCTCTCCGCATACCATCAAACCGGAATCCGAATGGGAAGAAAAAGCTGCCATCCTTTACAGGGATTACGAGAACTATAAGGAGCAGGAAGGCCTATTTGATTTCGATGATATGCTAATCGGCTGCCATCAATTATTAATCACTTCACCGATGCTTCTGGAGCAATATCAGGAGAGATTTCAATACTTTTTGATCGATGAGTTTCAGGATATTAATAAAGTCCAATATGAGCTAATTAAGCTGTTAGCAGCGAAAAACAACAATGTGTGCGCAGTCGGGGATGATGACCAAAGCATTTATTCGTTCCGTGGAAGCGACCCTACGTATCTATTGGAATTTGAAAAAGACTTTCCAACAGCCAAAATCGTCATTTTAGCTGAAAATTACCGATCTTCCAATGAAATTGTGTCAACAGCCAACCGAATCATCAAAGAAAACAAATGGAGAAGGCCGAAAAAAATGATGCCACAATTCGCTTCGGGACAGGCCCCAGCGCTTTTCTTCCCCTTTGATGAAGAAGAAGAAGCAACGATGATCGTTACCGACATTCAGGATAAAATTTCCCTAGGTGCCAACCCTGCAGATTTTGCCATCCTTTACCGAACACACGCTGCTTCCCGTGCGATTTTTGAGCGGCTCGCCACCTCAAATCTCCCATTCAAGCTCGAGCTGGATGCTGAATCGTTTTATGAACGTCGAACCGTTAAAAGTCTTCTTTCCTTTCTAAAATTAAGTTTAAACGAAGACGATTCCTCTGCTCTATCTTATATTCTTGGCCCTTTATTTTTAAAACAAAGCGCTCTTGGCGATATTAAAGCTGCGAGCATCCTGCAAGATTGCACCTTCCTTGAGTCTCTTCTTCACTTAAAAATGGCGCATGCTTTTCAGGAAAAAAAACTGAAAAACACCGTTTCTGTCATTCGATTGTTAAAGAGGATGACTCCGCTTGATGCGATCGATGCGATTGAAAAAGAAATTGGATTTCAGGATTTCTTGAAAAAAAGAGGAAATGAAGGAAACAAACTAGAAAAAGGCTCTGATGATGTAAAGGATTTAAAAGTGGCAGCCAAAAATTTTACACACATTCAGGAACTTTTGGACCATGCCGAGCATATGGCAGCCATGAACAAAGAAATCAAAAACATGGGCAAGCACTTCCATGAAGCCATCACCTTAAGCACGATTCACCGGGCAAAAGGGCTGGAATACAGTACCGTTTATATTCTTGGTGCGGTAGATGGAAGCATACCCCATGATTATGCTCTGGAAAGTTTACGGAACGGAGATCTTGCACCTTTAGAAGAAGAGCGAAGGCTTCTTTATGTCGCCGTAACACGAGCAAAAAACCAACTGTATTTATCAGTGCCTGTCAACCGAAGAGGGAAAAAGGCCAATCTCTCTCGCTTTTTAACACGAATAAGATAATATAGTCATCTGGCTCGTGGGAATGTAGAGCTTTATCCTAAACAAGAACTCATACCAAGAAATATAGAATTTTTCACAAAAAAAAGCTGACAAGGTTACTTTGAGTATACCCGGTCAGCTTTTTTGTTATTTTTTATTAATCATCTGAGCAATCGTATTAAAATCAAGCTGCTTTCCATCATTGACAATCGATTTCACAATTTTGTCTTCTGTTTCCTTATTCACCGGTTTATTGGCAATTTGTGAAACACGGCGGATGACATTTCGAACCGTTTTTTCATCCTTGAAGTTTGCATTTTGCAATGAATTAGCCAATTCAAATACGTCTTTCATATTGACGCCGGTTTTCTTTTCTATGTTTTTAAAAAACCCATTATCCATAGTGAGAATTCACGCTCCTTCTTAAACTACTTTATGATATGAAGTAGGAGCAATTTGGTGAATAGAAATGCCGCTCCAAAAAGGAGCGGCATCTTGCATTGCTTATTTCATTATTATAGGAAGCTTGCACCTACAATAATCAATAAGATAAATAATACGACGATTAATACGAAAGTTGAACCGTATCCTCCCCCGTAACCATAGCCGCCGCCATATCCATAGCCGTAGCACATACATATTCACCTCACTTTTGTTATCTCATTCATAACATATGAGGAAATCAGAAAATGTGTATAGGCAACTTCCTATTCCAAGAAAAGAAGGGCACAAGCAGTTTAACCTTTAGGTCTAAAGAGAAGCGCACCGATAAATCCAAATACGATGGCGGCAGAAATTCCTGAACTAGTTACTTCGAACATTCCTGTCAACACGCCGACAATACCATGCAAGTCCGCTTCTTTTAGCGCCCCTTGGACTAATGCATTACCAAAGCTTGTAATCGGAATGGTAGCCCCTGCACCCGCAAAATCTACCAATGGTTCGTACAGCTTCAAGCCACCTAATACTGCACCTGCACTTACGAGAACGCTCAGCGTGTGGCCCGGCGTTAATTTTGCAACATCAAAAAGCAGCTGACCAATGACACAAATTATACCACCGACAACAAAAGACCAAAAAAACATAGCTAGCATTTGATCACTCCATTCCGCCTTCCGTCTCAATTGCCACTGCATGGGCGATACATGGGATGCTTTCATCCTGCTGAAATGTAAGCGGAGATAATAATGCACCTGTGGCAACGACGAGAATTTTTGAATAGATGCCTTTTTTCATTTGATTTAAAAGATGTCCATATAAAACGGTGGCGGAGCAGCCTGCACCACTACCTCCCGATTGAACCGGCTGATTGTCTTTATAAATGAGTAGTCCGCAATCTTTAAATTGGTTACTATTAATCTTTAGTCCGCTATTTATCAACAATTCGTATGTAGCTTTCTGCCCTATACGGCCAAGATCACCTGTCACAATTAAATCGTAATAGGATGGTTCAATTTGCCTATCTCTAAAATGAGCGATGATTGTGTCAGCAGCAGCCGGGGCCATTGCCCCTCCCATATTGAATGGATCGGTAATGCCCATATCAACCACTTTTCCGATGGTGGCTGAGGTGGTAACAGGAACACCCTTCGTCCCATCATTCTCACAAACGAGAGCTACTCCCGCACCAGTAACTGTCCACTGTGCAGTCGGGGGCTTTTGTCCACCGTACTCAGTCGGATATCTGAATTGCTTCTCTACTGCAGCATTATGGCTTGAGGCACCGCTTAGAATCCTTTTGGCACCCTGATAATTGACAATAAAAGAAGCAAGAGCAAGACTTTCCATTGATGTCGAACATGCTCCGTAAAGTCCCATAAACGGTATTTGCATCGTTCGAGCAGCCAAATTGGAAGGTGTAAGCTGGTTAATCAAATCTCCTGCCATCATGAATTGTACTTCTTCCTTTTGGCAATCAACTTTACTTAAAGCTGCATGCATTGCTTCTTCTAACAATACACGATGCGCTTTCTCATATGTTTCCTCGCCCATCCACAAATCTTCATGCAATAGATCAAATTCATTTGCCAGATTTCCATTCGCTTCAAATGGTCCACCCGAAACACCCGTTGCCTTAATCATCGGGCGATTTGCGAAGATCCATGATTGATGACCTTGCAGCATTTATAAAACCCCCCAAACGCCCAGCAGGGTTTTAATGAGTGCTACAAAGAAAGCTGAGACAACTCCGAATAAAATGACTGCACCGGCAAGCTTGAACATATTTCCGCCAACACCGAGCACAAGTCCTTCGGTACGATGTTCAATCGCTGCAGAAATAACGGCATTACCAAATCCTGTTACCGGAACTGCGCTACCTGCACCGGCAAATTGTCCTAACCTGTCATATACACCAAATCCCGTTAGTAGCATGGAGAAAAATACCATTGTTGCAACGGTAGGGTTTCCAGCTGTTTGTTCGGTGAAATTGAAGTAGTAAATGTAAAAAAAACTTACCGCTTGGCAAATCATGCAGATGAGACCTCCAACAAAAAATGCTTTTATGCAATTTTTAAGAACAGGACGCTTTAGTTCATGCTTTTGCTGAAGCTGTTGATACTTTAATTGTTCAGGTGTCGTCTTTTTTTTCTTGCTTGCCATATGGATGCTCCTTTCCTATGTGGTTTCATCTTTCAATTTAATGATGCTTTGCAGCTCTTTCTCGGCCTTTTTCTTCGTAACATGCGCGTCTTTTATTTTCTTTCGCAGCCTCTCCGCTTCCAAAAATATTTTATAGTCGCTAGAGACAGAAAATTTATCGTCAGGATATTTTTTTTCAAGCAAGGTGTTTAATTTTTTCTCGATTTTCTTCATTCTAAATCGTTGAAGATGCTTCACTTTATATACGACAAGCGTATCCTTCTTGCCTTTGATGACCGCCACATCATAAATTTCCGGCAGAGAACTAACATCTTTTTTAATATCCTGGACTTCCTTCGAACTATTCATGGTAGAAAGCTGAATCGGCGATGAATTGGTTTTCTTTAATAAAGTCATGCCACTGTCTTCCTGACGGGCATGAGGATTGCAACCAGACGCCAAAAATATGAAACCAACCAAGGTACATGAAATATAAATTTTCTTCATCTGATTCCTCCCTATATATTGTGATTTTGAAATTATTTTTTATTGTCTACAGTCATGATATTTTTATCCACTTTGAACTCAAACATTGTTTTTAAAAATAGTTTTTTTATCAAAGTTGTCCATACACTTTCATTTCAATTGAATATATTGATAACGAATATATTTTTAGGAGGCAAAAAAAATGAGTCGTTTATCACGTAGACAAAGAGAAGAATCAAGTAGTTCAAGTTCATCATCTTCATCTTCATCATCATCTTCTTCATCTTCTTCACGATGGATTGAAAGCAGCAGTTCTTCATCCTCTTCATCCTCATCAGGATGCATTATGCCGATTGAAAGCAGCAGTTCTTCATCCTCTTCATCGTCTTCAGGTTGCATTATGCCAATTGAGAGCAGCAGTTCTTCATCCTCTTCATCGTCTTCATGCTGCATTCAACCGATTGAGAGCAGCAGTTCTTCATCCTCTTCATCGTCTTCACGCTGCATTCGGCCGATTGAGAGCAGCAGTTCTTCATCGTCAAGTTCGAATGAAAGCAGCTGCCATCATAAGCACAAGGGTCCAGGTCCTAAACATAAAGGCCCTAAACCACCTAAAGGGCCTAAAAGAAAAAAATAAACTCTTTGATTTGATTATCCGTACTAAAAAATTCTGTTTAAAGAATAAGTATTCAAAGGTTTAAGAATTACTTGAATAGAAAAATGGCAAATAAAAAAGAAAGATCTATTGAAGATGCTTTCTTTTTTTTATTTTATTTAAATTAAATATTATAGCTATCGCCGATTTTCACTAGTAGCTAAAGGAAGATGAATAATCTAAAATTCACAAAAAAAACAGCCCGGCTCATAGAGGCAGGGCTGTTTTTTTTATAAAATATGGAATCCTGAATCGACGTGAATGTTTTCACCTGTGATACCGCGCGATAAATCGCTAAATAGGAAAAGGGCCGTATCGCCAACTTCGTCAGGTGTTGTCGTTCTTCTTAATGGTGCTCTTTCTTCAATTTCCTTTAAAATTGAATTGAAATCGCTGACTCCTTTTGCAGATAAAGTCCGAATTGGGCCTGCAGAAATGGAGTTAACACGAATTCCATTTTTCCCGAGGTCTGCAGCTAAATAACGAACGCTTGCATCAAGGGATGCTTTTGCAACACCCATAACATTATAATTTTTAATCGCACGCTCTCCGCCAAGATATGTTAACGTTACGATGCTACCACCTTCAGCCATGAGCTCCTTTGCTTCCTTCGCTACAGCAGTCAACGAATAGGCACTGATATTATGAGCAAGCAGGAAGCCTTCGCGCGTTGTATTCATATAATCGCCGCTTAGCTCTTCTTTATTCGCAAACGCAATGCAATGGGCTACTCCATGGATAGTACCAACTGCTGCTTTAATCTCCGCGAAGCATTTCGCTATATCCTCATCCATTGTTACATCACATGGCAAAACGAGTGTGCCTTCAGCTTCAAGTGAACCTGCCAGCTCACGGACGCCGCTTTCCATTCTTTCACCTGCGTACGTAAAAATCAGCCTTGCTCCTGCATTGTGAAGAGATTTGGCAATCCCCCAAGCAATGCTTCGTTTATTTGCCACACCCATTACAACATATGTTTTTCCATTTAATGAAAGAGTCATTAATAAATCCCCCTATTATCACAAGTTATTAGTAGTTGGTACTAATTCTACACTATTCTTTCTGAAATGAAAAGTAATGTGAAGTTTTCTTAAAAGTTTAGAAGAAAATTTAAACTTTACTTAAAGAAGTATGTTTTACTACTAAATAAAGAAATAATGGTTAAAAAGTTCATTAGCTGGAAAGGAGGACTTTCACTTGAAAATCGACATTATCGGAGATATCCATGGTTGTTTTAATGAGTTAAAAGAATTAACTCTAAAGCTTGGTTACTCGTGGGAAACGGGCATTCCACTCCACCGAGAAGGCCGTTTTCTTGGTTTTGTAGGTGATTTAACGGATCGCGGTCCTGATTCGTTACATGTTGTGGACCTTGTTTGGAGGCTGGTTGTGAAAGAAAAAAAAGCACATTATGTACCTGGTAACCATTGCAATAAATTGTATCGCTACTTTCAAGGCAATAAAGTTCAAATCTCACATGGATTAGAGACCACGGTTTCAGAATATGATGTGTTAAATAAGAAGCTAAAAAGCGAAATACGGAGAAAGTTTATGGATTTATATGAAAAAGCTCCATTGTATGAAGTCCTGGACAATGAAAGACTTGTACTTGTCCACGCAGGCATTCGAGAAGATTATATCGGAAAGAATGACTCAAAGGTGAAATCGTTTGTTCTTTATGGGGATATCACGGGCGAAAAACATCCTGACGGCTCACCGGTCAGAAGGGATTGGGCAAAGTCCTACAAAGGAAAGACGTGCATTGTATATGGACATACTCCTGTCATGGAAGCGAGAATATTGAACTATACATACAATATTGATACAGGCTGCGTCTTCGGAGGAAAATTAACTGCTTTACGATATCCAGAAATGGAGTTGGAGTCTGTTCCTTCTTCGATGCCCTTTGTACCTGAAAAATTCAGAAAGATAAGCGAGGGCTGACCATAATAACTGGTCAGTCCTTTTTTAAAATAATGCTTTGCATATCTTCAGGCATGGAAGCAAAAAAGGACATTTCCTCTTTCCGTATTGGATGAATGAAGGCGATTTGTCTGCAATGGAGAGCCTGCCTGTGAATAGACTTCCGATTCCCCCCGTACAAATCATCACCAAGCAGGGGATGTCCCAAATAAGACATATGAACGCGGATTTGATGCGTACGTCCTGTTTCGAGCTTTAGTTCCAAATGTGTAAACGTTTCAAAGCTTTGAATCACTTTAAAATGTGTACAGGCATATTGCCCGTCTTCTCGAACTTCCCTTTCGATGATGCTGTCAGATTTTCTGCCAATCGGCTCAGTCACAGTACCCGATTTCTGCAGAAATACGCCTTCTGCAAAAGCTTCATACACCCTTTTTACCATCCCTGTTTTCTGTTGTTTGCTGAGTAAATGATGGATATGGCGGTGCTTGGCTATCAATACGATCCCTGAAGTATCGCGATCAAGGCGCGTGACGATATGCGCTGTGGCACTGATCCCAATTTTTTGATAATAACCAATCAACAAATTCGCCAGGCTTCTTGATGGATGCTCCCTCGATGGTATCGTATTCATCGCCGACGGCTTGTTTACCACCAGCACATATTCATCTTCATATAAAATGTCGAGAGGAGCGTCTTCCCCAATTAATCCATCGCTCGATTCCTCAATCGGAAAAATCAGCTGTAAATAATCTTCTTTTTGAAGGCGGTAACGGACATTGACGCCTTCACCATTTACCAAAATGCTTCCGCCCTTAAATTTGATATCGGTCAGCGCTGTTTTGCTGATTTCATGTTCATGTAGAAACTCTCTAATTAATTTCCCCTCATGTTCATCGCTAATTTCCCATTGAAGGCTAAATTTTGAACACATGTATATACCCTGCTTCCGAATGTTAATCTGCGTCTGAAATAAACGAATCATGCACCCGTTTCCAAAAAGGAAAAGGTCTAAAGCGAGCGAATCGAATTTTCTCTTCGGGTACCCTAAATTGAATGGACTTTACTTCTTTGTGAAGAAGCGTCAAATGATCGACTGTCACCTGAAAATCGGTCCTATTTACCGGCTTTAGCATGCATGTATGATGTGCAGGCATGATCAGCGGGGACCCTACCGTCCGGAATACCCTATTATTAATCGAGGCCATCTCTGCCACTTGAAGAGCGGCAATGGATGGATGGATAATAGCTCCTCCAAGAGCCTTGTTATACGCTGTGCTCCCTGACGGAGTTGATACGCACAGCCCATCACCTCTGAAACGCTCAAAATGCTGGCCTCTAATTTCCAAATCCATGACCAATGTGCCTTCAATACTTTTAACCGTAGATTCGTTTAGTGCCAGATACCGCGATTCCTTGCCGCCATGCTGATATCGGATAATGACTTCCAATAACGGATATTCAATCACCTGATATGGCGTTTTGGCGATGGCAATCACTAATTTTTCAATTTCTTCGGGAATCCAGTCGGCATAGAAACCAAGATGTCCCGTATGAATACCTACAAATGCCGTCTTGTCCAACCGGCTGCTGTAACGGTGAAACGCATATAAAAGCGTCCCGTCGCCTCCAATAGATACAACAATGTCCGGCTGGTCCTCATCGTAAATGAGATCAAAATCAAGCAAATAAGTTCTCATTTTATGCATTAATGTATTCGATTTTTGATCTCCCTTTGAGGTTATGGCAAATTTCATTCGTCCAAACTCCTTCTAATAAAATGAATGCATCTTGATGGCTAATTTTTACCCTCTTGTTTCTGTTCCTTTTTGCGGGTGAAAAATGCTTGCGCATCCTGAATTTCCCCTCGAATTAACGACATTTCCTCATCCAGTCTGAAGGCCGCTTCAGCTGCAAATTCCAGTCTCTTTTTAATATCGCTTGGAAAATCGCCTTTATACTTATAGTTGAGCGAATGCTCCACAGTCGCCCAAAAATTCATCGCAAGGGTACGGATCTGGATTTCGGCAAGTATTTTTTTCTCCCCGTTAATCGTCTGAACGGGGTAGCGAATGACAACGTGATATGACCTGTAGCCACTCGATTTTTTGTGAGAAATATAATCCCTTTCTTCGAGGACTTCGAGGTCATTCCGATTTCTCAATAAATCGACCACTCCATGAATGTCATCAACAAATTGGCACATCATCCGAAGACCTGCTATGTCCTGCATCTCTTCTTCAAGCTTATCAAGCGGAATTCCCTTTTGATTCGCTTTATCCAAAATACTCGCAATCGGTTTGACTCGACCTGTTACAAACTCGATCGGCGAGTGTGAAGAATCCAATTTGAACTGGCTCCGCATCCCTTTTAACTTTATTTTCAGTTCTTCCACTGCCTGTTTATAAGGAGTTAAAAATTGATCCCAATGCTTCATCTCTACTCTCACCCGGCCCTAATAAAATCAATCATAACGGATGAATTCTGAACGATCATGCTAAAAAGTATTTTCGACTTTCGTGACCATTTCCTCACCGTAATTACTATTACCCTTAATATTGCTAATTAAATACTCCAGTTCTTCTTTAAAATTATGGAGTTCAAGCTCTTCCTGTCCATCTGATATAAAAACAGGGCGCTTCTCATTCAATCCTACTTTTAAGGAATCCCAAATTGGTTCAGGTAAAACGATATATGTATAGGACTCCTCATTTTCCATTAAGTAAATAAAAGCTAACCCATCCGAATCAACGAGCATTTGGCCTGATGGTTTCAAACCGTTCACTTTTGTTTCGGTCTTGAACAATAAACGATTTCCTGTAAGGTTTAAAGCTGTAATTTGTATTTTATCCATTCTATTTTCTACCTCCATATACACTTCCCTATTTTAGCATATGGAAACGAATTCTCCCACAAATTGCAGTTGAAACAAAAGAGAGAGATAATGGGTAAATAACGAGGTTTGAAAGGAAGATCGACTTTGTCACAAAATATTGAAATTGAATTTAAAAATATGCTGACCCTCGATGAATACTCCAGGATAAAATCTACTTTTTTGCTAAAAGAAGAGCAATTTTTCATTCAAGAAAACCATTATTTTGACACTCCTGCATTCTCCTTAAAGGATAAGGAAAGTGCATTAAGGATCCGTAAAAAAGGCAATCGCTTTGAAATGACTTTAAAACAACCAGCTTCAATCGGGCTTCTCGAAACAAACCAGGAAGTAACTGAAAGAGAGGCAAACGACGCGATCGCTTCTGGTAAGCTGCCTGCAGGTGAAATTTCATCATTGATCGAAGCTCTGGAAATTTCATATTCCGAGCTTGAATATTTTGGGACTCTAACAACGAAACGTGCTGAATTCCCCTATGAAAATGGACTTATGGTTTTGGATTATAGTACCTATTTCCATAAAGAGGATTATGAGTTAGAATACGAAGTAAATGACTATGAAACTGGAAAAAATACTTTTGCTATCTTTCTGAAAAAATTTGATATCCCTGAACGAAAAACCGAAAATAAAATCAGGCGGTTTTTTGGTCAAAAATACAAAGGCTGAATCATAAGGGACAGATACTTATGATTCAGCCTCCTGCACGCCTAAAATAGGAATCAATTATCCGCTAGATTCAATAAGGAGCTTTTCTACAATGAATATTGACAATTTAAAAGCGATGCTAGAACTTAAAGCTTTTCAAAATCTAAATCCTTCATCCTCAGAAAATTCAACCATGTTTCAGGATATTTTTAAAGATTTATTATCAGATGAAGAAGTGACTGCACTTTCTAGTCCAGTCAGCGAAAAAGGGGAAGAAACGTTCTCGCTCCCACAGATGCCACCCCTGCTTCCACAATCGGTATCGAATTCGGCTGTTGTTCCGGAAGATTCCGGCGAAAATATTGACGATTTTATTGAAAAGGCGTCGAACCTTTACAAAGTCCCTGCAAAATTGATCAAGTCGGTCATTCAGCATGAATCGAATTTCAACCCGAACGCGGTCAGTCCTGTGGGTGCAATGGGCTTAATGCAATTAATGCCTGCAACAGCACGATCGATGGGTGCAGAAAATCCACACGATCCTGAGCAGAATATACTGGCTGGAACCAAGTATTTAAGCAATTTGCTCACCAAATACGATGGAAATATAAATTTAACGCTTGCAGCCTATAATGCAGGACCGGGGAATGTTGATAAATTCGGTGGTATTCCCCCATTTAAAGAAACTCAAAGCTATGTAAAAAAAGTATCCAATTCCTATTATGCCTAATATTGCCATTCCGTCTGTTGATTGATACAGACGGTTTTTTATGGCCAGAAAAATACATGTGGCTACCCTTTGTCCTAGCAAACGGATTCGCGAATCGACACTTGGAAAATTGGTTGGCTAACTAATTTTTAAAGTTTTTGTAAAACTTTTTCTCTTTTCCAAGCTATTTATTTGAGATATAAATTGGGCATTGCTAAAATAAAACATACAAAACACTTAAAAGGGGTTGTCAACATGATTGAAAATAGGCCCACACCCTTCGAGGCTATTGGAGAAAAAACACTCCACCAGTTAATTGACACGTTTTACGGCCTGGTTGCACAACATCCGGATCTTGCTCCTCTTTTTCCTGATGATTTTTCCGAGATTTCTCGGAAGCAAAAACAATTTCTAACACAGTACTTAGGCGGACCATCTTTATATACAGAAGAACATGGGCACCCTATGATGCGTGCCCGCCATTTGCCATTTGAAATCACTCCTGTACGTGCTAAGGCTTGGCTTTCATGTATGAATCAATCGATGGACAAAGTCGATTTGAAACGCTCGCTGCGTGAAGAATTCTTTGCTCGTCTCCATCTAACGGCTCAGCATATGATCAACACTCCGGACAAGGCAGAATTAACGGGTGAAAATCTGTGATCGAGCAAGAAAAGCAGTCTAATCAGTTGTCTCCGCACCATTGCCACGGCAACGATAAAAAACCGATTGAAATTTACCTTTTTGTGGACCCTTTATGTCCGGAATGCTGGGCCCTTGAGCCGACATTAAAAAAGCTCCAAATTGAGTATGGCCGTTATTTTTCAATTAGACATATTTTGAGTGGACGGCTGGCAAGACTTAATATGGGAAAGAAAAAGGAATATGAAAGCATTGCCGAGTTGTGGGAAAGAACTGCGAGCCGTTCGGGGATGTCCTGTGATGGAAGCCTTTGGTTTGAAAATCCGGTTTCCTCTCCGCATATTGCATCGATTGCCATCAAAGCGGCAGAACTGCAAGGAAGAAGATCGGGACTTCGATTTTTGCGGAAGCTGCAGGAGGTTATGTTTTTAGACAAACAAAATATCTCAAACTTTGATGTTTTAAAGGATTGTGCGCGAAGTATAGGGCTTGATGTGGAAGAATTCATAACCGATATCCATTCAGATAGTGCTGCTAAGGCATTTCAATGCGATTTAAAAATTACGTCAGAAATGGATGTAAAAGAAATTCCAACTTTAGTATTTTTTAACGAAAATGCAGAAGAGGAAGGCATCAAAATTTCTGGAACGTATCCTTATGAGGTATACGTTCAAATTTTAGAGGAAATGCTTCTGGAGACTCCCAACAAATCCTCGCATCCTCCATTGGAGTCGTTTGTTAAATACTTTGGTCTTGTTGCATCCAAAGAAATTGCTGTCGTTTACAATATGTCCATTGCACAGGTAGAAATTGAAATGAAAAAACTGCTTCTTAAGCAGAAGGTTGAAAATATTCCCGCAAAGTACGGTTGTTTTTGGAAATATATCGAAAAATAAACTTCCCTGTCACTACGGGAAGTTTTTTTTAGGAAAAAAGGCCTTGGAGCATTTAGCTTCAAGGCCTTCTTCATTATTATATACGAACAAAGGGGATGGGAGAAATTTATCACGATCAAACAAAGGGGTAAGTGTTTGTATGTGATTAACTTCACGTATAAAATATACCATGAAAATATTCGATAAGACAATAAGTTTGTGCTATTCTTCACAATATTGTCATATTCATAGAAGTAGGAAGTGGACAATAAACTAATAGAAATCCTATAAGGGAGGTCTTCAAATTGAAAAATGTTTTGATTACCGCCATGGTATTTCTAGTTATTTGCGCTTTTGCATTCCATGTGCTTGCTCTCATGAATATTGTACCTCTACTGTTGAGTGTACCCCTTCTTTTTTTCTCAATCTTACTATCGCTTCTCAGTCTACGGAACCGAAATCGCTTTAAAGGTTTTTAATGAAAAAAATGGATGGGGACATGGCCTCATCCATTTTTTCATCTTATTATGATAGTAGCTGTTCCATTTCAATCAGCTTTTCTTCAAATACTTTACATGCATCTTCAATTGGCTTCGAGCTGGTCATGTCGACACCAGCCTTTTTTAACACTTCAATCGGATAGTCGGAGCTGCCCGATTTTAAGAAATCAAGGTATCGCTTTACTGCAGGCTCGCCTTCCTCAAGAATTTGTTTGCTCAAGGATGTTGCCGCGCTAAAACCAGTCGCGTATTGATACACATAATAATTATAGTAGAAATGAGGTATTCTCGACCATTCCAATCCAATTTCTTCATCAATGATAAGATCTTCTTCACCATAATATTTTTTATTGAGATTGTAGTATTCCTCTGTTAAAGATTCAGCAGTCAACGGCTCATTATTTTGAGCTTTTTGATGAATTAAATGTTCGAATTCGGCAAACATTGTCTGGCGGAAAACGGTGCCGCGGAATCCTTCCAGGTAATGATTCAATAAATAAATGCGCTTTTGCTCATCGTCGATTGTATTCAGCAAATGATCGTTAAGCAATGCTTCATTGCAAGTAGATGCAACTTCTGCTACGAATATCGAATAATCTCCGTATGGGAATGGCTGTGTTTTTCGAGTATAGTAACTATGAACTGAATGTCCAAATTCATGGGCTAGCGTGAATAAGTTGTTCACATTATCCTGCCAGTTCATTAGGATATACGGGTTCGTTCCATACGTTCCAGATGAATAGGCACCACTTCTTTTCCCTTTATTCTCATGGACATCGACCCAGCGGTTTTCAAAGCCCTCTTTCAAGACATTTTGATATTCTTCACCTAGTGGAGCAAGGCCCTTCAAAATCATCTCTTTTGCTTCATCATACTTCACTTCCATCTTCACATCTTTTACAAGAGGTGTATAAAGGTCATACATATGAAGTTCCTTCAAG
>JAUZPT010000130.1 GCA_030705745.1 Bacillota bacterium
GTCTTTAATAAGCGGTCTTAAGGACAAACCCTTCTCGGAGAACGGTAAAAATGTCTTTAATAAGCGGTCTTAAGGACAAACCCTCCCAGGAGAACGGTAAAAATGTCTTTAATAAGCAGGACTGCTTCCAGCGCCTAGTCATTCGGAGCTGTTCAAGACGTTTCCTCTTTTTAATTCCTTCACAGTTCCGTCAAAAAAATTTTTTTGTATGTGAGTTAGTTCACTTCCTAGTGTTTTCACTACCCCTATAATGGTTAATAAGAAGGCTGTAACAAAGTGATGCAGCCAATTGTAGGAGGCGTTTCATATGGTATTCAGCCGAGATTTTAATAAAGATCCTTTTATCGTCATTTGGGAATTAACAAGAGCATGCCAACTTAAGTGCCTTCATTGCCGTGCAGAAGCCCAATACAGGAGAGACCCGCGCGAATTGTCGTTTGAAGAGGGCAAACAATTAATCGATCAAATATATGAAATGAATAATCCGATGCTAGTATTTACAGGCGGAGATCCGTTGATGAGAGAAGACGTATTTGACATTGCAAAATATGCAGTTCAAAAAGGCGTGCGGGTATCGATGACACCAAGCGCAACGCCAAATGTGACAAAGGAAGCAATCGAAAAAGCAAAGGAAGTAGGTTTGTCGCGTTGGGCATTCAGCCTTGATGGCCCTACTGCGGAAATTCATGACCATTTTCGGGGAACTGCCGGCTCGTTTGACTTAACGATTGAGCGAATTAAGTATTTGCATGAGCTCGAAATCCCGGTTCAGATCAATACAGTAATTTCGCGTTACAATATCGACTATTTGGATGAAATGGCCAAAGTGGTTGAGAGCTTAAAATGTGTACTCTGGAGTGTCTTCTTCTTAGTTCCGACTGGAAGAGGTCAGGAATCGGATATGATTTCCCCGGTTCAACACGAAAAGGTATTCCATTGGTTATATGAGCTGAGCAAAAGGGTTCCATTTGATATTAAAACAACTGCAGCTCAACATTATCGCCGCGTCGTCATACAGCAAAAAATGCGTGAAGCAAAGGAGCAGACGCAGGAAATCGAATACTTGAGCGCTCTTACAAAAGAAGGACTGACAGGTTCCATTGATGGTCTTGGCAGAGCACCAAAAGGGGTTAACGACGGAAATGGATTTGTATTTATCTCGCATATAGGGGATGTGTATCCGAGCGGATTGCTGCCGGTCAAAGCTGGAAACGTTCGTGAAACACCGTTGGCAGAAATTTACCGGGATTCACCAATTTTTCAATCGCTTCGCAATCCCGATCTTTATAAAGGGAAATGTGGTGTTTGCGAATTCCGCAATGTTTGTGGAGGTTCTCGCTCAAGAGCTTTTGCCATGACCGGAGATTATCTCGAAAGCGAGCCATTCTGCGTTTATATTCCGAAAGCAATGAGAGAAAAACAAGTAAATTAAAACAGAAAGGGATGGCAGCTCCATCCCTTTAAAAAAAATATATAATGCATATCTCGGGACTGTTCAAGGCGCTTACGCTTTTGTATTATTCAATACTGCAATAAACAGCAGGGCAATTTTCACAATCAATTTCTTTTTTTAGAAATTGGAGATTCTGAATCGTTATTTTGCCGCGTTTCATTGTTATGACGCCTTCATTCTTTAATTCGTTCAGGATACGATTCGTGCTTTCCCGTGAAGTTCCGCAAAAATTTGCTAGTTCTTGGTTGGTCATCGGCAAATCAATTAAAATTCCCTCTGGTTTAAGAATTCCATAGCTGTTGGACATCCTGATCAGTGTTGAAAAAAGTGCACCTCGTTTGCCGTTCAGTACAAGATCCCGAAATTTAGTTTGTGTTTTACGGAAATGGTCGCTCATCCACTTCATAAATTCGAATGCAAGCTTGCTGTTTTGAAAAATTTCGTTTTCGAGCACATCTTTTCGTATGGCTACGACTTCACCTTCTTCAAGCACCTTTGCACTTAATAAATATTTAGGGTTTTCGCTAAATAATGTTAACTCTCCACAAATATCATTTTCTCCACAAATCCTAAGAGAAAGTTCGCGTCCGTCAGAAGTTATTTTACTGATTTGTACTTTCCCGGATAGGATAATATAAAGCTCCTCTGCGTTCATCCCTTCCTGAAACAAATAAGTTCCTCGTTCGCTTTTAAACTTCCGATCGGCAAAGCAAAGCAATTCCTTAATTTCGATTGAATGGGTAGGTTTTATTTTTGTAAGCATTACGTCACCTTCTCTTTTGATTTGGTAGTTCCTAATAGCTAAAATAAATGGCTCCGACATAATGGAAGAATTAATTCCATAACAATTTTTCATTCTTTAGTTTCATTCTACGTTAGCTCAAATGAAAAAAGAGGGGTTAACAATGACAATATAGTGAAAACTTTCGATAAAAGTTGGAATGTGTAACAAATGTCCTTTACAGAAGACTTAAAATGGCAAAATGGTTATTGATTAAATGTTGATTATATTCATAAATAGCGACGAAACATTTATCTCTAATTTATTTCCAAGCTTTATCTGTTGGCTCCGTTTCTCATAATTTGATATGATAGAATGTACCTTTAGTAAATGTGACTTGGCATGGGAAGTTGCAAATTGCAAAAATAAAAGGAAATCTGGATCACAGTTTATACTTTTGCTCTTAACTATATTTGGAGTTGATGAGAATGCCTAAGTCCATAATAAAAGACAAATTTAATAGACCTTTAAGGGATTTAAGAATATCTGTAATCGACCGTTGTAACTTTAGATGTCAGTATTGTATGCCTGCTGACCAATTTGGGCCTGACTTTGAGTTTCTTCCTAAGAGCGCGCTATTGAGTTATGAGGAAATTGAACGTCTCGCAAAAATATTTGTCAGCCTCGGGGTTGAAAAAATCCGTTTAACTGGCGGGGAACCGCTTTTAAGGAAAGATATGCCTGTTCTGGTTGAAAAGCTTGCAAAAATAGAAGGCTTAAGCGATATCGGATTAACGACGAATGGTGTTCTCCTGCCAAAGCTTTCAGCCGATCTAAAAAAAGCGGGATTAAAGAGGGTAAATGTCAGTCTTGATAGCTTGAATGATGAGCTTTTTGGTAAAATAAATGGACGAAATGTAGGTACACAGCCTGTTTTGGACGGAATACGTGCTGCCCGGGAGGCAGGACTTGGAGTCAAAGTCAATATGGTTGTAAAAAAAGGCTTGAATGACTCGGAAATCATTCCGATGGCCGAGTTTTGTAAGAATGAAGGCTTACAGCTTCGCTACATTGAGTTCATGGACGTTGGCAGCACCAACGGCTGGAAGATGGACGATGTGATTACAAAAAAACAAATATATGAAATGCTGAAAAAACATTACGAGTTAGAGCCAGCCGATGCAGATTACTTCGGGGAAGTGGCTAAAAGGTATCGATACAAAGGAACGGACGTACAAGTCGGTTTCATCACCTCTGTATCTGAATCATTTTGCAGCAGCTGTACTCGCTCCCGGTTGTCCGCAAACGGTCAGCTTTTCACTTGTTTATTTAATGGAAATGGGCATGACATCCGTAATTTCATGCGAAACGGTGCGACGGATGAAGAAATCAGTTCGAGAATAATTGGAATATGGAACGGCCGAGATGACCGTTATTCAGACGAACGGACTGCAGAGACGCTAAAAAATCGGAAAAAAATCGAGATGTCCTATATCGGTGGATAAAACCTGGATTTCGATATTTTTCTAAAAAAACAAAACAAAGCCGCCTGCTAATCAAGAAGCAGGCGGTTTTGTTTGATGTCTTAATTAGTTAAACCTCGGAAATAAGATATTATTTTCCAAGTGAACATGATTGAACGTTTCGCCTTCGAGCATTTCAAGGCGTTTGTATACTAAGCGATAAGTCCCGCATGCTTCAGCTGGTGGAATGAAATCTGAAGTAATGATCCGCAATTCCTTCAATAGTGCCCCAGCATGGTCATGTTCTTTTTCAAGCTCTTTAATCGATGATAATGCCTCTTCACGATTTTCAACCGTTTGATTTTCAAGGCTCATCATTAAAGGGAAGACTACTTCTTCCTCTTTAGCTGCGTGTTCAAGCATTTCTTTTTTGAATTCATAGAAAAGGTCATATACTTTCATTAATTCAGGACGATGGCCACCGTGGACGCGTGAAACCTTAGTGACATACGGGCTAAGATTTGCAAGCTCTTCCTGGAGAGGTCGATGGTATTTGGTAATGACATGGTCAATAATGGATTGTGAACCTTGTAGCATCCATGCTTTCCAATCAATATCACTTGAGTCACTTTTCTCTTGTACCTCAGTCAATTCACTTAATAATGACTCAAGTGAAACATTTGCAGCGGTAGCAGCTTCAGTTAAAGCAATGTTGCCTCCACAACAGAAATCAATGCGGTGACGCTTAAACACATCACTTGATTTGGGAAGTTCATTTACAATATCTTTAACCTTTGTATTTTCTGTGAATGGTACAGTCATGATAAAATCCTCCTTATTTTTTGAAACTTGTTTATAGCATAAGGATAAAGGATTTATGGAACTAGCTTGGTGACCTGTATCACACTTAAGCGTTTTTTCGGAAATTTTCTTGACTATATTGTGACGAGTATCATTTCCTAGAAGAATGAAGATTGTTATCATTCAAAACGGAGAAGTGTATCAACAATTTGCTATGAATGTTTGTTTCAGATACGCTTATAGTGAGTAGTGAAATTAAGAATTCAACTGGTAAATTATAGGTAAAATAGCGGGAGCTGATAATTATGTTTGAAAGAAGATCCGCCATTTCAATAGATGAAGCGGTCACCAGAATTATGAAGTACAAAATGAAGGGCCGGACGGAATGGGTTTCGATTGATAACAGCTATAATCGATTTCTTTCAGAGGATCTGATCGCAACGAGCGACGTTCCTCACTTTGACCGTGCTCCGTATGATGGATTTGCAGTACGTGCCATTGATACAGAGGAAGCATCACAATCGCAGGCGATTGAGTTCGAAGTAATTGACCATCTCGGGGCAGGAATGGTTACAGAAAAATTATTAGGCAGGCGTCAAGCGGTAAGAATCATGACAGGAGCGATGATGCCTCAAGAAGCAGATGCAGTAGTAATGTTTGAAGTGGCACAAACGAGAGAAGTGAACGGAAAATCGTATATGTCGATTAAGCGCAGTTTTAGAAAAGGGGAAAATGTTTCCTTTCGAGGTGAAGATGCGAAACAAGGAACCGCACTTGTTGAAAAAGGTACGATGATCAATCCCGGCATTCAAGCCATGTTAGCCACCTTTGGTTATGCAAAGGTTCCTGTCGCAGAAAAGCCGGTAATTGGTTTATTTGCAACTGGTACGGAATTGCTGGAGGTTCATGAACCGCTTGTTCCTGGGAAAATTAGAAACAGCAACTCCCATATGATTTCTGCCCAAATTGAACGGGCTGGAGGAGAAGTACATTATTTTGGAAAGCTTCCTGATGAATTTGAAACGTGTTATTCCGCAGTCAAGGAAGCAATCGATTCAGTTGATGTTCTTGTGACAACTGGTGGCGTTTCAGTTGGAGATTTCGATTATCTTCCGGCAATTTATGAGAAATTAGGTGCTGAAGTACTTTTTAATAAAGTAATGATGAGGCCTGGGAGTGTAACAACGGTTGCTCAATATAATGGCAAGCTGTTATTCGGCCTATCAGGTAATCCATCCGCATGTTATGTAGGGTTCGAGCTTTTTACCCGGCCAATCATCAGGGAAATGCTCTTTTCAAAAAAACCGCATCTTCGCAAAGAAAAAGCCATCCTCGATGTTGGTTTTCCAAAAGCAAATCCGTTTACACGGTTTGTACGGAGTGCATTGACTGTGAAAGAGGGCAGATTGGTCGTATCTCCAAGCGGCTTGGATAAGTCCAATATAGTCATGAGCCTTGCCGGAGCAAATTCCTTTATGATTCTTCCAGGTGGGACAAGAGGTTTTGAAGCAGGCAATGAAGTGGAAGTGCTTTTGCTTGAAGACCCATATGGCAGTGAATGGCCTTGGTAAAACCACAAATTTTCCAAGTTGTTGGATATCAAAATTGCGGTAAAACCACGCTTGTCTCGGGATTAATTAAAGAATGGAAAAAGCATGGGAAAAAAATAGTGACTATCAAACATCATGGGCATGGCGGGAAACCAGAGACGGTTGAGGGAAAAGATTCTTCGAAGCATATTGAAGCAGGTGCAGCCGCCTCTGTTGTTGAGGGGGCCGGCAGTTTGATTCTTCATGCAAATCAGCTTGAGCATTGGAGCTTGAGTGAACAAATCGAATTGCTTTCCTTTTTTCAACCAGATACGATTTTAATTGAGGGACATAAAAACGCGCCTTTTCCGAAGGTGGTAATCATTCGCAAAGAGGATGAGCTAAAGCTGATAAATGAATTGGAAAACATTCAAGCCATCGTGTACTGGGAGGAGAGTCTGGTTCAGTCTTTCATTGAGTTCAAGGAGGAATACTGTTTTTCAATTTCAGACGAAAATATCATGCGAAAATTAGCTTTTTATCTGGAACAAGTTCATAAAAAGGACAAAAAAAATTAATAAAATAGACAAAAAGGTTACTTTTATCACTGTCTTTTGCGAACATTGAAGTTAAAATAGCACTAATGTATCGTAAATGATAAGGATTAGGTGATAGAATGGAATTGTTTGAAATGGTTCTGTGGATGATTTATCCTTATTCAGTTTTTATTGTCTTAGTAATGGGTTGTATTTGGCAATACGAAACTTCAAAGATTTTTGAGAATCGGGGAACTGAATGGAAATCAGGGAAATTTCTTATAAGCACTCTTATGAGTTTGTTCATATTGAGTACGATTACTGGAATAATATTGTTGGTATCAACAGGATTTAAAAAAGATCCGGTTTTATTATTGAATTGGACTTTAAGCTTAATCAAGCTTCATCCGGATATTGAATTATTAAGAAGCATTTCAATTCTCTCGCGAATACACTTGCTGGCGACGTTCACATTTTTGTTGTTTTTGTCTTTTTCAAAATACTTGACGTATTTTTTGAAGCCGCATCAGTATATTAAGTCGCTCAAAATCAAAAACCCGAAATACGAATGATGTGTGAAATGCCGAATCCAATAGCTACTGTGATATGTTTCACTTATTTTCTTGAAAAACTCGCTTATATTTGAGTTAGCAGGAAATAAGGAGTGAGGAAAATGAAACTATTCATGCCGAAACAACATGGTGCTTGGGCAATGCTAATCATTCCCTTTTGGCTAGGGGTAGTTGCATCGCATTTTATGTGGCAGCATATCCCATTTTTTCTAGGTTGGGTTTTTCTTTATCTTGCCACATATCCGATTCTTCTTCTTTTTAAAAGAAAGAAATTGCCTTTTTATACAAAATGGGCTCTTGTTTATATAATTCCGGCAATAGGTTTATTGATGATTCCACTTTTTAGTAGACCATCGCTTGTTTATTTCGGACTTCTAATGATCCCTTTCTTTCTTATAAATGCATACTTTTCTTCTAAAAATAAGGATAGAGCATTTGCAAATGATGTTAGTGCCATATGTGCATTTTCTCTTTCAGGTTTGGCAAGCAGCTATTTAGCGGATGGAATGGTAACAAAAAACGCACTTCTTGTATTTTTCACGTCGATCATGTTTTTTA
>JAUZPT010000131.1 GCA_030705745.1 Bacillota bacterium
ATCACACATCACTATCTCTACTTCATTATCGGCAGCAAGCAAAGCCATAGCTGAATTCATCTTCACAGTGAAGCCGCCTGAATACAATAAAAATGGGACAACAAAAAGTTTCCGTGATGCTTTCTCAAGCATCACCTTCGCTTG
This sequence comes from Bacillota bacterium, assembly GCA_030705745.1. Taxonomy (GTDB): domain Bacteria; phylum Bacillota; class Bacilli; order Bacillales; family Cytobacillaceae; genus Neobacillus_A. The sequence goes on from JAUZPT010000131.1 coordinate 145, forward strand.
TTTTCCGTAATCTGGAGAAGTGGTCAAATACCCAATTTCAAGCGGAATCCCCTTATTTACACGCAGCATTTCGGCAAGCGCTACAAATTCCATCGCTGCTCCCGCTTCCCGGCTTCCGTGGCCCACGAGAAGAACCGCATCCGCTTTACCCTCGCCAAACCCCTTCTCTGTTAAACGTTTAAGCACCATGTCCATCATCACTTCATCGGATCCAAGCGGCGTTCCGTAACGAAAAGACATATGCGGATACATGATTTTTGCTCGATGTATTTCAGCGGGGATGTCGACTTTCGCATGAATTCCCGGCAACAGTAAAATCGGAACAATCGTGATTTCGTTTGCTCCCGACTCAATACACTGCTCGATCGCCTGAAGAATGGAGGGTGTGGCGTTCTCGAGAAAACCGAAGTTCTGTATCTCACAATCAACACTCGCCATTACGTTACGTATAAACGAGATAAATCCCGCATTTCCGGACGCTCTTCTGCTGCCATGAGCAACGTAAACGATGCCTTCCATTGCTGACACACCTCCTCAGTACTAAACATATTCAAGATGCCGTAAGCATTCAATAATGCCTTCCTTCGTTGCCATTTCAGGTATGAAAGCTTGGGCGATTCCCGCCGTTTCTGCTGCACTCGCGGTTTGTTTACCCATGCAGACGACCTCGAGCTTTTGCATGAGGTCATTCATATTGACACCGCATGCTTCCACCCCTTTCATAAACGGACGGACGGAGGCGGCACATGGGAAAATCATCACATTAGGCTCGGCTTCCTCAAGCATCCTTTTAAAAATAGGATAGAACTGCGTGTCGACTTCCTTTTTGCTTGTCACGAATGAATCGCATCCAGCATAACGAATTTCGAGCTGCATGATTGAGTCATCACCAACAACGAGCACCTCGGCGGATGAAGGCATTTGCTCTACAAGCTTCACCAGAAACCCTCGCTCATTCAAAGCGGTTTTTGTTTTTACAGAACCAGCAAGAAATTCCGCTCTTACTGTGCGAATGTCGATCTCTTTTTTCAAAAGAATGTTAAAAAATTCTGTAACACTTTCAGGCGATGCAAACAAGATGTGCCTGTAGGACTCCAATCGTTCTAACACTTGTTCATCCACATCGATAGCACTTCGTTTCCATTTTGGAAATTCGATCACGTCTGCACCTTGCTCCATTAATTCCTGTGCGAGTCCACTCGGCTCTCCTCCGGTACGTGCGAGAATAATTTGCTTTCCGTATAGTGGTTTTTTCTCAAACCAGCTCAATTTTTCACGCAAGGAAATTACATTTCCTACAAGGATGATAGATGGATTGCAAAATTTGGCTTCCTTCACTTTTTCAGCAATGTCTGCAAGCGTTCCTTGCAGTGTTTTCTGGCGGCCAAAGGTCCCCCATTGTATCAGAATGACTGGGGTATTTGCCGGTTTTCCATGCAGAATTAAATTTTTGCAAATGAATGGCAGGTTTGCCACACCCATGTAGAAAGCAATTGTATCGACACCGGTTGCAAGGCCTGCCCAGTCAAGGAGCGGCTTGCCGTTTTCCGATTTGTCATGTGCTGTGACCACCGCAAACGATTCCGCATATTCTCGGTGGGTAACCGGAATACCCGCATAAAGCGGAGCTGCAAGGCCGGATGAAATGCCAGGAACAAGATCGAATGGAATCTGTTGATCTGCCAAAGCCGAAGCTTCTTCCCCCACTCGTCCGAAAACACCGGGATCACCGCCTTTAAGGCGGACAACCGTTTTTCCTTCTAGCGCTTTTGAGACGAGCAGTGCGTTGATTCCTTCCTGCCGAAGAATATGGCGGTCGGGCAATTTTCCGCAATAAATAAGCTCACAGTCTGCCGGAGCAAACTCTAAAAGCTTCGGATTGGCAAGCCGGTCATAAAGAATGACTTCCGCACGCTTAATGGCTTCCATTCCTTTCACCGTGATTAACGAAACATCGCCCGGCCCTGCTCCGACTAAATAAACTCTTCCTGGTTTCATCCTGTAACGCTTCCTTTCTTTTAAAAGCGCTAGAAGGGCTAGCCAGCTTTCAAAGTTCAAAAATTATATACTTTCTTTTCTTTTAAAAAACCAAATACACATTTCCATCAGCAATCTCGACCTCAAATGTCTTCACTTGGCCTTTGTCAGGTGCCTGAACTTTTCCATCGATCAATGAAATCTTCCAATCATACAACGGACAGAATACGTATTCTCCACTTACAAGTCCTTCGGCAAGACGATTGCCCTTCGGGTGCGGACTTCGGTTTTCAATGGCCCGAACCTCTCCTGTTGTTAGTTTGAATAAAACTATTTCTTGGTCCTCCAATTTGACGGCATATCCTGCGCGTATGGCGAGGTCATCATATTTGGCAACCGCCACGCGAGTAGCTGTTTGAATCATTTGGAATCACTCCCCACGAAGGTGTTTTCTTTTGGATAATATTTTTGCTGAATGTCTTTGCTTTGAATCGCTTCATTCCACGGTTCATTATATCTTTGCAGCGTTTTGTCCATCCGTTCATTCAACGCTTTTCTTGTTTCTTCATTTGCCAGTACCTTCTGGATATGCTCTAGACCTAGCCGGTCGAGCCATTTAGATGTCCGTTCTAAATAGCTCGCCGTTTCGCGGTAGTATTGAAGATATGCACCGGTCATTTCCATGACATCCTCCTGCGTCTTGACCGTGCATAAAAGTTCCCCGGCGCGCAGATCAACACCACCATTACCGGCCACGTAAATTTCCCATCCGCCGTCGATTCCGACGAAGCCAATGTCTTTAATTCCCGCTTCCGCACAGTTTCTCGGACAGGCTGAAACGCCCATTTTGACTTTATGCGGGGTATCGATGCGTTCGAATTTCTTTTCAAGCTCGATGCCGAGTGCCATTGAATCCTGAGTTCCATATCGGCAAAATTGCGCGCCGACACACGTCTTTACGGTACGAAGCGTTTTGCCATACGCATAGCCTGAAGGCATTCCGAGTTCTTCCCACATTTGCGGCAGGTCTTCTTTTTTGACTCCAAAAAGTCCAATCCGTTGTCCGCCTGTTAATTTGACGAGAGGCACATCGTATTTCTCGGCGACTTCAGCGATTTTCTTCAAGTCCTGAGCGTTTGTAACACCGCCGTACATTCTTGGGACAACTGAGTAGGTCCCGTCCTTTTGGATGTTGGCGTGCATTTTTTCATTCACTAACCGGGAGTCTCGATCCTCTTTGTACCCGTCCATGTAAATCATGCCAAGATAATAGTTCAGCGCAGGGCGGCACTTTGTGCAGCCTTCTTCATTTTTCCAGTCAAGGACGTACATCACTTCTTTTATGTTTGTTAATCCTTTTGCTTTTATTTCTTCCACCACTTCATCGCGTGTTAACGACGTACAGCTGCACAAACTTGTTTTTTGAAGGTCGGAGTCAAATGAATCGCCCAATGTGTGTGCAAGAATTTTTCCGACCAATGGTTTACATCTTCCGCAGGAGCGGCCCGCATTCGTACAGCCGCTAATTTGGTCAACCGTTGTCAGCCCCTGTGTTTTGATTGCCTCGACAATGGTACCCTTTGTAACGCCGTTACATCCGCATACCAATTCATCATTTGGCATCGAGGCGATATTGCTTTCTTCATCGCCGCTGTTTTCGGACTGGAGGATGGCGACACTAGTCATGCCGCTCACATCTTCTTTTTTCATCAGCATTCTGAACAATTTTGTACTGTCCTTTGTATCGCCGTATAACACAATTCCGACAATGCGGTTATCCCGAATGACGATTTTTTTGTACACTCCATCAAATTCGTTGTGTACTTTGATCGATTTTGTGGATGCATCATCTAGAATTTCTCCTGCTGAGAACAAATCGACACCTGATACTTTGAGGCCGGTTCCTGTCACCGAACCTTCATACGGAGCGGTCTCCTTACCGCAAAGGCGGTTGGCAAGCACCCTTGCTTGCTCATATAGCGGTGCGACGAGCCCGTACACGATTTCCCGGTGCTCTGCACATTCGCCCACCGCATAAATATTTGCTACGTTCGTTTCCATAAAATCGTTAACGACAATGCCGCGATTCACATAAACGCCACTTTGCCGGGCTATTTCCGCGTTAGCTTTAATCCCAATCGCCATGACCACAAGATCGGCTTCCACTTCTGAACCATCTTTAAAACGAAGGCCTGTGACTCGTTCATCACCGAGTATTTCAACCGTTTGTTTTTCCATTAAGAAATTCATGCCCTGCGCCTCTAGCTCTTTTTTCAACATAGAAGAAGCAGTTGGATCGAGCTGGCGCTCCATCAAATCAGGCATTAAATGAACAATATTCACTTCCATGCCCAGATTCAACAGTCCTCTAGCAGCCTCAAGCCCCAGCAGCCCGCCGCCAATGACAGCTGCTTTTTTATAGGTGCGGGAAACATTGATCATCATTTCACAATCATGAATATCACGGAAACCTGTTACACCCTGCTTATCCGCACCGGGAATTGGTAGGATAAAAGAGTCAGAACCTGTGGCAATAATGAGTTCATCGTATTCCACCGTGCGTCCTTGATCGGTCACAATAATTTTTTTGTCTGTATCTATCTTTATTGCCGTTTCTCCCATATATAACTGGATAGAATTTTCTTCATACCATTTGAGTGGATTCATGATAATATCGTCAAAGCTTGTATCTCCTTGAAGAAGCGTTGAAAGTTTGATGCGGTTATAATTAGGATGCGGTTCTTTTCCAAAAATTTTTATCTCAAATTCATCAGGGTTCGCTTTAAGAATTTCTTCAATCGTGCGGACACCAGCCATTCCATTTCCAATCATGACGAGTTTTTTCTTGTTCATATCGGGCCTCTCCCTGCAAATATATTCATTTACTAATATGTATTTATTGTAATTCCCTCTTAAAATAAAAATTGTGACGAACGTCACATTTAAAACACCATGTGTGAATGGTTTCACAGGATTGTCATAAAACAAAAACACAATCTAATCGTTTACATTTTTGCTAGAAACAAATGAAAGCATAATATGGGCTTTGTTTCCATGTGAATTTCCCCTCCATGTTATGTATACTTATATTTGACAAACTGACATTATTTTCAGAAAATCAATAGTAGAAGAATATTTTTATCCAAAGATCAAGCTATATAGAAACATATATTCAAGTGCGAGAGGATTGTGGAAATGGTTTTCCACCGCCTATACGATGGGGAATATTGAGGAGAAAATGATGAACGAAAAAACGCTTGCCTTATATAATTATTTTATCGAGAATGCCACTGACGTTACGAAGGATTGGGCTGCCTACCAAGAGATTAAATCCGGGTCCGATTACTCGTCCGATGCTCCTCCAAAGGTGGCAAAAAAAGTCGCCACTCAAAATACGGGCTATGTTAAAGTAGTGGCACAATCTCTTCTTCAAACTGACAGTGAAATGAGAGAGAGTATTTTAGCATGGACAACGCAAACCGCTTCTGATCGGGTCAAGTCCAGTACAACTTTAAGCGAGGTTGCCAAAAATTTAGGGATTTTTAGAAAAGTGTATTGGCAGCATATCAAGAAGTTCATCCGCGAAACAGAATTGGATGTTACGGTTGAAGACGTTTTGAGTTGGGAAGAAACGATTAATTATACTCTCGATTATGTTTTGGAAAGCTTCACAAGTGTATTCCTTGAAATTCTCCTGGATCGCTTGAAATCACAGTCCAACTTAATCATGGAGCTCAGCTCTCCTATCATTCCTCTTTCTGAAAGCATTGGCCTTCTTCCGCTTATCGGAGACATCGACACAGCCCGTGCAAAATGGATTTTGGAATCAACGCTTGAACAGAGTGTTAATTTAAAAATCCATCATCTCATCATGGATTTATCGGGGGTTGCCGCGATTGACATGATGGTTGCGCACAAGCTGTTGCAAGTGATTCAATCACTTAAACTCGTTGGTGTCAAAACGACGCTTCTCGGCATCCGGCCGGAAGTAGCCCAATCAGCAATAAACCTCGGCATCGACTTAAAAGATGTCAAAGCTGAAAATTCACTAAAAAAGATACTGAAGAACCTCCAGTTTCAGGCTTAAAACTAGAATGCTGCCGAGGGCACATTTTACAATTAATAGACACATAAAAAGAGGGTGTCCCAAAGGTATAACTTTTGGGCACCCTCTTTTTGTATTTCTAACAAGTATTTTTTACGAATTCAAACTAGCTTCTTTTTATTGCTGCATAAGGAAAAATAGGATCTTTCAGTTCAAATTCATACGTAGATCCATTCACAATTCCTAAAACCTTTTCACTATCATAAAGTTCGAGCATAAATTCCGCCATTTCTTTTGCCGTATGATACTTTGGTACAACACCTTCTAAACTAAAATCATTAAGATCAAAAGCACGTTTTGCAAATTCTGTTTCAGTTGAAGCAGGTGCTAAAACTTTTGCTTGCATGTTTGCACCTTGTGCTTTTAGTTCCTGTGCAAGACCTTCTGTAAATGCACTTACATAAAACTTCGTTGCACAATATGTAACTGAACTTTCAAGAATTCTATATCCTCCTGCGGAAGAAACATTAATCAGTTGTGTACCTTCTACCTTCGAATAATCACGTGCGTAAAGAGATGAAAATATGGTCAATGCTTCGATATTCACATGCAACATCGACTCAATTTTATTTAAATTTTGGTCAGCAACAGATGCAAAATTACCGAACCCTGCATTATTAATCCAAGTTTCAATTTGATAATTTTTAAGATCTTCATAAAGCTCGTAAACATTTTTGCTAACTGATAAGTCAGTTGTACGAATGACTACCTCTAAGTTTGGATTAATCTGTTCGATTTCTTGCTTTAATTTCTCTAGCTCATCTTTCCTACGCGCTACAATGATTAAGTTTTTTCCGCGTGACGCAAAAGCTAATGCGGTTTCATAACCGATCCCTGAACTAGCACCAGTAATAACCGTATATTTCATGTGAATTCCTCCTGAATTTGTGAATTTATAGTGATCGTGAAAACCCGATTAATTCAAGTTATCCTATTATCAAGCTCTAACAATAGTTTATTGTTTTCCTGAATATCACGATAAATACCTTCGATCTCCGTTGAAATCGTGTCCTCTTTTTGCTTAATTGAGCTTAATTTCTGCATTGCGCCTTCTTGTTCACTCGTTATTTCCTTTAAGCTTGAAGCCAGCTCCACGCTTTGTGTTCGGATCGAAAGGACGCCCTCTGATACGGAGTGCAATTCCGAATTTTGTATATCCACTTTTGTATCCACTTGCTGCATCAGTCCGTCGAAACTTTTAAAAGCAGAGAAGCTTTCATTGATTTTAAACTGAATTTGATCCAATTGATCGGAAATCTTTTTTGAGGCATCCGCAGAGGCAGTGGCAAGCTTTCCAACCTCCTGTGCGACAACGGAGAATCCTTTTCCATGGTCTCCCGCACGCGCAGCTTCAATGGAAGCGTTCAGTGCCAAAATCTTCGTTTGAGCGGAAATGCCTGAGATCG
>JAUZPT010000132.1 GCA_030705745.1 Bacillota bacterium
ATCATTCAGGAACTACCGGCTGAAAGAGTCACATGCGTGTTTTCCGCTACTCTGCCAAAAGATGTAGAAAAGTTATGCTATCAATACATGAAAAATCCTGTAGAAATTGAAATAAAAGCTTCAGGTCTAACGACCGATACGATCGAGCATGCGGTTTTGGAAGTGAAGGAAGAAGCGAAGTTTTCAATGCTTACAGATATTTTGGCGATTGAAAATCCGGATAGCTGCATTATTTTTTGCCGTACGAAGGAAAACGTTGATACGGTATTTGAAAAATTAGAGCGAGCAAATTATTCGTGCGAAAAAATCCACGGAGGCATGGTGCAGGAAGACCGCTTTTCCGTGATGAACGGCTTTAAAATGGGGAATTTCCGTTATTTAGTCGCAACCGATGTAGCAGCTAGAGGGATCGACATCGAAAACATTTCTACAGTTTTTAATTATGATCTTCCAATGGAAAAAGAAAGCTATGTCCACCGAACAGGAAGAACGGGACGAGCGGGGAAATCAGGTAAAGCCATCACGTTTGTCACGCCGTATGAAAGCAAATTTTTGTCGCAAATTGAGCAGTATATTGGCTTTGAAATACCGAAAATGACTGCGCCATCGAAGGAAGAGGTTGCACGGTGCAAAGCTGCTTTGGATGAAAAAAAGAACACCCGCCCGATGAAGAAAAAAGCGAAAAGCGAACAGTTGAATAAAGGCATCATGAAGCTATATTTTAATGGTGGCAAGAAAAAGAAATTACGTGCTGTCGATTTTGTGGGAACGATCGCAAAAATCAAAGGCGTTTCCGCGGACGACATTGGGATCATCACAATCCAGGATAATGTTACGTACGTGGAAATCCTGAACGGAAAAGGCCAGCTCGTTCTAAAAGCTATGAGAGATACGACCATCAAAGGCAAATTGCTGCGAGTCCACGAGGCGAATAAATAAGTGAATCGCTTTTGCCAAAAGATATGAGAATAAGAAAACAGCACGCCAATTGGCGCGCTGTTTTTTGTGTTTTACCTATTTTAATTCATTTTTGAAACATACTCACGGATCATCTCAAGGGTAACGAGTTTGCGTTTTGGCAGCTCGCCTTTCATGGACAAACCGTTCATTTCTTTTGTGATCGCATTGATAGTATCGACCGAGAAAGGTTTATCCTGTTCGCACAAAGTCACTGCTTCCTCGATGGCTGCCTCGCGCTGTTGGTCAAGAGTAAAGAATTCGTTAAGTACTTTGTTTTGGCTTTCAACGTGTTTACTTATGGCATGATGTACACTCATTGTATTTGCTCCTTATTTGTCCAATTTTCGATTTTCCCATTATATCACGTTTGCTCATTTTATTTTACAGAAAAAAGAATAGCTATATCTTTTGGAAAATTGAATCTTATACATATCGAAAAATTCTAAATAAATGGTATATTTAAATAGTCAAAATTATTGCAGATAAAATTTGAAGATTGGCCGATGATAAATGAATCAAATTTATGAGTTTTACCCATTAGCAGAGAATGCAGTTGTAATTCAATTAGGGATGGAAATCAGTGGAAATACATTTGAACGGGTGCAACAAATAGCATATCAGCTGGAAAAGCAAAAATTCGATGGTTTCATAGAAATTGTCCCATCGTTTACAACTGTAACCGTGTATTATTCTCCCGTGTTTTTTGAGAAAAAGGGTGCGAAATTTCCTTACGAAAATGTTTGCCATCAACTTAAAGAAATATTAGCGACAGTTGAATCAATCTGGATCGCCGAAGAAAGGATCGTTGAAATCCCCGTTTGTTATGGAGGGGAATTCGGTCCGGATTTGGATGCAGTGTGTGAAATCACTGAAATGAATCAGGAGAACGTAATCGAACTGCATTGTGGTGGCGAGTATGTCGTATATGCGATTGGGTTTGCACCGGGCTTTCCTTATATCGGGGGCATGAATGAAAAATTGGCGTGCCCGCGTAAATCTTCGCCTCGAAGGCTCGTTCCAGCCGGTTCGGTCGGGATCGCCGGTAAACAAACGGGCATCTATTCACTTGATACTCCTGGTGGGTGGCAAATTATTGGAAGAACACCCGTTAAGTTATTTCTTCCGCATGAAAAAAATCCAAGTCTGTTAAAAGCAGGCAACCGTATTCGTTTTGTTCCGATCTCACAGGATGAGTATTGGGCGGTAAAAGGAGGGCAATCATGAGTCTGCGCATTGTGCAGCCCGGCTTTTTTTCGACGGTTCAGGATCTAGGGAGAATCGGTTTTCAGAGCAATGGTGTTTCGGTCGCTGGTGCCATTGATACTTTTGCGCATCGTGTCGCGAATATTTTAGTAGGAAATGACGAAAACGCTGCGACCATCGAGATGACGTTAAAGGGTGGTTCGTATGAATTTCAGGAAGACACCGTTTTTTCGATTTGCGGAGCGGATTTGACCCCTGAATTGAATGGAAATCCGATTGGCTGCTGGAGGCCTTTTATTGCGGAAAAAGGGAGCTTATTATCGTTTTGGCGACGCACTTCCGGATTTCGGACCTATTTGGCAGTCTCCGGCGGATTCGCGGTTTCTCAAATTCTTGGAAGTTCATCGACTGATATAAAGGCAAAACTAGGAGGACTGGACGGCAGAACACTTCAAAAAGAAGATCGGTTATCGTTTGGACCGTCTTCGGACCTTTCAAAGAAAATTTTTGCTTCAAGGCAATCGAGCAGAAAATGGAGAATATCACCTGAAGTGATTAAGTTTTATGAAAATAAACACTGCATCCATATTCTGCAGGGAAGAGAGTATAATTTGTTTTCTTCGGACAGCCGCTCCATTTTTACGAGCAGTGATTTTACGATCAGCAATCAAGCCGATCGGATGGGGTATCGGCTGAATGGTGCGGAAATGAAGCTGGATCGTCCCCAAGAAATGATTTCAGCAGCGGTTACGTTCGGGACAATTCAAGTGCCCTCCGATGGACGACCGATTATTTTAATGGCAGATCACCAAACAATCGGTGGCTACCCTAAGATTGCCCAAATTGTGAGTGTCGACCTGCCAATTCTTGCTCAGATGATGCCAGGGGAAAGCTTACGATTCCAAAGCATCACTTTATCTGAAGCACAGCGTTTATTATTAAAAAGAGAAGTGTTGATAAGTGTCTTAAAAAAGCAAATTGAAATGATGTATCGGTAGGGGGAAATAACTGTGCATATAGATTTGAACTGTGATTTGGGAGAAAGCTTCGGCCGTTTCAAAATCGGTGTGGACGAAGAGATCATTCCGCTCGTATCCTCCGTCAATATTGCTTGTGGGTTTCATGCCGGTGATCCATCAACGATGAGAAAAACGGTTCAGTTGGCTAAAAAGCACGGCGTGGCAATAGGAGCTCATCCAGGCTTGCCGGATTTGCAAGGATTCGGCAGACGGGTCATGGAAGTCTCCGAAAAGGAAGTATATGAAATGGTTCTATATCAAATAGGAGCGCTGGCAGGTATCGCCCGAGCCGAAGGAACTGTTGTGCGGCATGTGAAGCCTCACGGTGCGCTATATAATATGGCTGCGCAACATCAGGGTATTGCCGATGCAATTGCGAAGGCGGTCTATCGCTTTGATTCTTCACTAATGTTATTCGGACTGTCTGGGAGCGAGTTGGTTCATTCCGGAAAACGCGTTGGCCTAACTGTTGTGCAGGAGGTTTTTTCCGACCGAACGTATCAAGCGAACGGGGAACTCACACCGAGAAGTTTGGCGAACTCGCTTATAAAGGATGAGAAAACTGCACTCACACAAGTATTACGGATGGTTAAGGAAGGAATGGTACGGAGCCAACAAGGAAGCGACATCCATGTGCAGGCAGATACCATCTGCATTCACGGTGATGGTGCAAATGCCCTTACCTTCGCCCACACACTGCACCAAAAACTGCAGCAAGAAGGCATCACTATCGCACCACCGCATTAACTTAGTGGGGGTCAGTCCCCCAACAAGTTAATGCTTTAGTAAAGTGGGGGCCTGACCCCCAACGCTTTAAAGTAACGGGGGACAGGGCCCCATCACGGGAAAGGATGAGTGTAAGATGAAGTTGTTGTTGACTGGGTTTGAGCCTTTTTTGGATTTTATGATTAATCCTTCTGCGGAGATTGCGAAGGAGCTGGATGGGCAACAAGTGGGGAATTATAAGATAATAAGCAGGATTTTACCGGTTGATTTCAGCGAAGCTGCCCACGCTTTATCGCGCTTTATCGATGAGGTGAATCCCGATGCGGTGATTTCCTTGGGATTGGCTGGTGGCAGAAACCGAATCACTCCTGAAAGAATTGCGATTAACTGCAATGATGGGGTGAAAGACAACCGGGGGTTCACTCCGCAAGATCAGAAGATCGCTGAGGATGGGCCAGATGGGTATTTCTCCAAGCTACCGATTCGTAAATTTGTACAAATTTTGCAGGAAAATGGCTATCCCGCCGAGATTTCAAACAGCGCAGGGACGTATTTGTGCAACAACGTGATGTATCATTTATTGCATAAAATGAATATGGAAAATAAAGATTGTCCGGCAGGTTTTGTCCACATACCGTCTTCCCATGAACTCGCTTTAACATCACCTAATTTACCGAGCTGGTCCCAAAGAGATTTGACAGAGGCGGTAAAATTAATCGTGACCTGCTTATAAAATAGGACGGACGTGATAAGTAAAAGCACTCAAATGAGATGAACCTATCATAACTTCGTACAAAAAGGAATGCATGCCATGACAAACTTGGAGTGGGACCATACTGTTCATTGTGTAAACAATCTGGATAATGCCATCAATAACTTGAAAATACATGGCCTACATGCGTCCATTGGCGGATCGCATACACAATGGGGAACAAACAATGCTCTTTGTTATTTTGGTTTGACGTATCTTGAATTTCTTGGAGTGGAAAATCGGGATATAGCGGATAAAGCGGAACTGTCAGTTGTTTTTGTAAAAGATGCCGTTTCTCTCCTTCCATATCATGAAATACTAAGCCGCATCGCCATCCGAACAGATGATATTGAAGAAACTGCAGAGGCAGTGAGGTCCCATGGTTTAAACCTTTCTCCAATAATAGAAGGGGAGAGGCTCGATCAGCAAGGCAATCTGATTCAGTGGCGCATGCTCACGATTGCAGGAGATTTTGAAGGGCTTGCTTATCCGTTTTTTATTCAATGGAAAAACAATGATGAAGAGCGAACCCAGCATCTGTCGGCAGCAGGTTTGCTAGAACAGCATCCAGCTGGAAATACAACCGTGCATAGTGCAGTATTCAGTGTGGAAAATCCGTCAGCAGTAGCTGCGCATTGGCAAGCCATTTTTGGACTTTCAATCAGAGAATCAGACCGTGATTCCTGGACAGTCGCCATTGGTGACAAATTGTTTATTTTTCAAAAAGGCAGTTCTAATCGAATGGAAAAAATAAATTTTATGACCGAATCAAAAGAATTGAAAGGTAAGACGATCACAATCGGGGAAGGTCAGTACGTGTTTTCCTAATAAGAAACTTTACTTTTTTATATTAAATCATTTGCAAAGACCCAAAGGATTTATTTGAAAATAAAAGGTTTTTTAATTCAGCACTTGCAGTATTAAAGTTTATCTGTTATATTTAAAAAGAATTATTTTTGTTTGTTCGGCAAGGTTTGATAAGTGTTAAACTTTCGTCTTGAAGATTTGAGCAAGGATAGTAACACAATGTGTGCAAAAGCACACGAGGAGGATATTCACTATGGAACAAGGTAAAGTAAAATGGTTTAACGCAGAAAAAGGTTTTGGATTCATCGAACGCGAAGCTGGAGACGACGTATTCGTACATTTCTCAGCTATCCAAAGCGAAGGTTTCAAATCTTTAGACGAAGGTCAAGAAGTTACTTTTGAAGTAGAACAAGGTCAACGTGGACCACAAGCTACTAACGTTCGTAAAGCTTAATCTTAACCAAAACATATAAAACAGGCTCTCTTGCAGAGTCTGTTTTTTTTCATGCAAAAAAAAACATACAAAAAACCCTGCTCGGGAAATGAGCAGGGAATTAGGTACAAGTAAAGAAAATGGTAATTCAATCATAACATAATAGATAGTAAATACCAAGATTTTTATTGTAAAATAAATAATAAATTTAAGAAGCTTCGAGAGCCGCCCTCTATGTTTGGTTTCCCCAACATCCCACGAAATCCATTTCTTCTAAACAGTTTTCGTTCATCATATATTTTTAAACTGAAGAACGCTAGATAAAAGGGAGAAACGAGAGGGGAAATTGAATGCCGATTGGAAAACATCAAGTAACGGTTGAACTGCCAATTGAAGAGGTATGGGAATTTGTAAAGGATATGGACAACTGGGCGCCGCTTGTCCCCGGATATATTCGCCATGAAAAAATCACCGAGCGTCAATCGATGTGGATTTTCAAGGAAGACGTAGGCATTTTTAAAAAGAAAGTCGAGCTCATGGTGAAAATTAATCAATGGATCGAACCGACAAAAGTCACGTTCTCTCTGAAAGGCATCAACGAAAATCTTGTTGGAGAGGGCTATTTTGAAGCAGAAGCATTAAGTGGAACCAAAACGAAAATGACAGGCTGTCTCGAAATGGTTGCAGTTGGAGCAATGGCACCGGTAGTTAATGCAGTACTGAAAAATTCATTACTTAAAACTGGTGAGGAATTAACGGCTTCGATCGCTTCAGCACTGCACAAACGAAAAGCGGCTCGGTAATACAAAGTAATTAGAAACTCATTCGTAAATCCGGATGAGTTTTTCTTTTGGGAAAATAAAAGGCGAATTCGCTTGCATTGGATTGGGCATATATAAGTAGAATTACAGAGCTGAAAAACTTCTTTGTTGACATCCAATTTAATGTGTTTTATTCTAAAGAACGTATTTATAATTAAACCGATAAAAATAGTGGGGGATTAAAGATGAAAAAAATAATAACACTCATGCTCGCAGCAGTTTTACTACTTTCATTGGCTGCCTGTGGTTCGTCTAAAGGTAACAAAAACTCTGCAAGCAACAACCTTTTGCAGCAGATAAAAGATAAAGGTGAAGTAACAATCGGCACGGAAGGTACGTACGCGCCGTTTACATTCCATGATAAATCAGGCAATTTAACAGGCTTTGATATCGAAATCGCAAAAGAAGTGTTCAAACGCTTGAAAATTAAGCCTAAATTTATTGAAACAAAATGGGATGGCATGATTGCCGGCCTTGACGCAAAACGTTATGACATGGTAGCGAACGAAGTAGCAGTACGACCAGATCGTTTACAAAAATACGATATGTCCGATTCTTATATCGTTTCCAAAGCGGTATTAATCGTGAGAGACGACAATAAAAACATTAAAACGTTAGATGATTTAAAAGGAAAAAAAGTAGGCCAGTCTTTGGAAAGTAATTATAGAAAAATCGCTGAAGACCATGGTGCAACGAATACAGTCGTTGAAGGCTTCAATCAATCGATTGACCTGCTTACATCTGGTCGTATCGATGCAACGATCAATGACAGTCTTTCCTTCCTTGATTTGAAAAAGCAACGCCCTGAGCTTCCAATCAAAACCGTTTACACGGAACCGAGTGCAACAAACAACGCATTCCTTTTCCGCAAAGGAAGCAAGGAACTAGTTAAAGAAGTGAA
>JAUZPT010000133.1 GCA_030705745.1 Bacillota bacterium
GTTTTTCCTTTATTTCTTTATACCTTAGTGCGTTTCAATCAAGCCGTAACGGCCGTCTGTACGCTTATAAACAACATTTGTGCGGTTTGTATCTGCATTATTGAACACGTAGAAATTGTGGCCAAGCATATTCATTTGTAGGATGGCTTCTTCGCTGTCCATTGGTTTCAAATCGAAACGCTTCGTGCGGACAACTTCCAAATCGTTTTCTTCTTCAAATTCAGGTGCCTCTGCGCTTTCAAAGGTGGAGAACATGGCAGCGAAATCGCCTTTTTCACGGAACTTGCGGTTCACCTTTGTTTTGTGCTTGCGGATTTGGCGCTCAAGCTTGTCGGTAATCAAATCTACAGCAGCATACATGTCAACATTCGTTTCCTCTGCACGCAATACAAGGTGTGGCATTGGGATGGTCACTTCGACCTTTGATGTTTTATCTTGATAGAATTTCAAATTCACATTTACATTAGCCTCAGGTGTTTCAGTAAAATAGCGTTCCAATTTGGAGATTTTCTTTTCCACATACTCTCTGATTGCTGGAGTTACCTCAATGTTTTCTCCACGAATGTTGTAATTCATGCGAACTCCTCCTTTTTGTTATGACTATGTATATACATTTCTATCTTACCCTATGTGATTCCTGCTAAAACAGAAGGGAAATTTTGTCGATTTTTTGACAAAAACAACAGGGAAATAGTGACAAGTCTCGACAGCGCCAGAAAAAAAGGAAATAAGCAAAAAGAGGTTTAAAGTCTCAATATTACGGGTATGGTTACCTTGTTAACTAGCAATAAAATGAGAAATTTCACTCTACACTACAAGAATGATATTTTATAGGTAAAACAAAAACCCTGCATGCAGCAGGGTCATGGGTGGAAAGACTATTGTTTTACCGCTAGCTCGATCGGTTCGCCTTCTTCTACTTGAAGCTTGTAACCGATTCCCCAAACGGTTTTAATCGTGATTTGAATATTGCTTTCTTTTAATTTTTTTCGGATTCGATTTAGATGAGTGTCAATCATTCGATCATCATCTAAATGCTCATAGCTCCAAACGACTCTCAATAATTCTTCCCGAGTGACAACCTCATCCTGTTTATTGACGAGTGTCCAAAGGATAGAAAATTCTTTTTTAGTGAAATTTAAAACTTTTTTATCGAAATGAACCTTATGGGTTGTCTTATTCATGGCCAAGCGCCCAAATTGAATACGATCCTCTTCGGTTGTTTTCTTCGAAGCTGTATGTTCCAGTAAGACTTTAATCTTACATAGTAAAACAGGAAAGGTGATTGGGTACGTAATCACATCATCTGCACCTGCTTCAAAATACTGAATGATCGAATCATCGGTTAGGGGTTTTCCAAGAATAATAATAATCGAGCCTAATTTCTGCCGCATCTGGCGACAAAGCTCTAAGCTATTTACATTTAATAAGGAGTGATTAATAAGGACTATATTGGGTTTCCATTCAATGGCTGTAATTAATCCTTGCAAACCATTACTAAATGAGTTCACTTCGAAAAAGTTCTCAAAATGTTGAGTCAATTTATTGCTATATTGGGAATCTTCTTCTAATATTAATAGTTTTTTTCCCATTTAGTACTCCCCCATATAGTACTAAAGACACTTATGCCTTCAATTAATCATACCATAATAATGAATTTTTGGGTTAAATTTTCTTAAGATTCTTTTAATATTTTCGTCAGAATTTTTTAAGAATTATTAAGATAATGGATAATGGCAAGCTACAAACCGATCTTCCCCAGCTTTTACGAATGCTGGCTCCTCTTCACGGCACTTGCTTTGAGCATACGGGCATCTCGTATGGAAATAGCAACCGGATGGAGGGTTGATTGGACTAGGTACATCGCCTTCCAAAATAATCTTTGGCTGATCTCGCAATCTTGGATTTGGAATTGGATTCGCCGAGATAAGTGCTTGCGTATACGGATGCTTCGGGTCTTCAAAAAGGTCATTTGAATTCGCCAGTTCGACCATTTTGCCCAAATACATAACACCCACGCGATTGCTTATGTAACGAACAATATTTAATCCATGGGAAACGAATAAATACGTTAATCCCAAACGATCTTGCAGTTCTTCCAACAGGTTTACAACCTGAGATTGAATTGAAACATCCAACGCAGAAACAGGCTCATCCAGAACGATCAGCTTTGGATTCAATGCAAGTGCACGAGCAATTCCGATACGTTGCCTTTGACCGCCGCTAAACTCATGCGGGTAACGTCTCATATGGAATGAGTTTAGTCCCACGAGTTCAAGGAGCTCTTTAATCCGCTCTTCACGCTCTGCTGCTGATTTCATGCCATGAATTTTTAGAACACGAGATAGCGTATCGCCAACGCTTAGACGTGGATTTAAGGACGAATATGGATCCTGGAAAATCAGCTGCATATCGCGACGCAAAATGCGCAATTCCTGATCGTTAAGGCTGTAAATATCGCGCCCTTCAAATTCAACAGAGCCGCTGGTAGCTTCCAATAAACGAAGGATTGCTCTTCCTGTCGTCGATTTTCCGCAGCCACTTTCACCAACTAAGCCAAACGTTTCTCCTTTTCGGAGATCGAAGCTCACACCGTCAACCGCTTTTACATAGCCTTGGACTCCCCCGAAAAATCCGCCTCTAACCGGGAAGTGCATTTTGATGTTATCCACTTTTAATAAAACTTCCGAATTTTTATCAATCACTCTATTTTGTACATCAATTTTTTCTGAAGTTCCACTAACCATCTTTATGCCTCCCACCGATCCGTGTATTTCCAGCAACGAACAACTTCATCCTCGCTGAGATTTTGTATTTGCGGCATTTCTTGACGACAAAGATCTTTTGCATATTCACATCGTTCGGCAAACCTGCAGCCAACAGGGAAATGCAATGGATTTGGCACAGTGCCTTCAATGGCATAAAGCTTTCCGTTTTTCTTTGCTGCAGTAGGCATTGAACGCAATAAGCCTTCTGTATAAGGATGCTTCGGTGCTTCAAAGATCGTGAAAATGTCTCCTTGCTCGACGACTTGGCCACCATACATAACGACAACGCGATCAGCCATTTCAGCCACAACACCGAGGTCATGCGTAATCAATACGATGGACATATCCCTTTTCGCTTTCAAATCCTTCATCAATTGAAGAATTTGGTTTTGGATTGTTACATCCAATGCCGTTGTCGGCTCATCGGCAATTAACAGGTCTGGACGGCCTGCAAGAGCCATCGCAATCATGACACGCTGCCTCATACCTCCGCTAAGTTCATGGGGATATTGATTAAGGCGTCGTTCAGGCTCGGGAATTCCTACTAAATTTAACAAGTTAAGCGCTTCTGCAGTGGCTTCTTTCTTGCTTGCCTTTTGATGAAGCATAATAGATTCAGAGATTTGGTCGCCTACTTTGTACACAGGATTAAGCGATGTCATCGGTTCCTGGAAAATCATTGATATCTTATTCC
The DNA here is from genome assembly GCA_030705745.1 of Bacillota bacterium. Taxonomy (GTDB): domain Bacteria; phylum Bacillota; class Bacilli; order Bacillales; family Cytobacillaceae; genus Neobacillus_A. The sequence continues at coordinate 3,463 of JAUZPT010000133.1, forward strand.
CACGAATTTGACGCATTTCCTTATCCGATTTTTCTAAAAGGCTTTCATTTTGGAATAAAATATCTCCATTCACAATTTTTCCTGGTGGTGTTGGAATCAGACGCATAATGGATAGTGAGGTTACACTTTTTCCACTTCCGGATTCCCCTACAATCGCCAACGTTTCACCTTTTCGAACATCAAAGCTTACTCCATCAATGACTGGAACTACCCCGTCTTCAGTGTAAAAATAAGTTTTTAAATCTTTTACTGAAACAACAGTATCCGTCTTAACTGAAGTTGTAACCATTCTAAAAACCTCCTATTGCTTCATTCTTGGATCTAGTGCATCTCGTAAGCCATCACCAATAAAGTTGACCGCCATTACCGTAACGATGATGAACATTCCTGGGAAAATTGGTGCCCAAGGATAATCAAGTACGGTTGTTAAATCTTGTGCGCTTGTCAACATGTTTCCCCAACTTGGTGTTGGCGGTTGGATTCCAAGTCCCAAGAAACTTAATGCTGCTTCTGAAAGAATGACGCTTGCAATATCAAGAGTCGCAATGACCACAATCGGTGCAATTGCATTGGGAAGAACATGGAAAAATATTATACTTTTATTCTTTTCACCTGTTGCTCTTGCAGCTTCAATGAAATCTCTTCTCTTTATCGAAAGAATTTCACCCCGGACAATCCGTGCCAATCCTGTCCAACCGAAGATACTTATAACAAAAATGGTTGACCACATGGTAGGAACCATCAGAGAAGCAACAATCAATAACAAGAAAAATGTTGGGATTGATTGAATTGCATCCACAATACGCATCATAATATTGTCAATTATTCCGCCGAAAAAGCCCGAAATAGAACCATATATAACACCGATGGTAACCGAGCAAAGCATCGTTAACATCGCAACAGTCAATGAAACCCTCGAACCGTAAAACACGCGTGTCATAATATCTCCACCCATAGAATCCGTTCCAAAGGGATGCTTTGCACTTGGCTTCAAGTTTGAATCCAAAATATCATACACGTCCGGTTTACTAGGTGATATCCATGGTGCCAAAATGGCGATTAGAACAATTAGCGTAAAAACGATTAATCCCGTTACTGCCAATTTATTCTTTTTAAATCTCTTCCACGTTACAGCTAACTTGCTTTCATACCTTAACTCTGTTTCCTGAGGACGTATATTTACATTTTTTGATTGATTAACAACTGGATTAGGAAGACCCATCTTCATTCTCCTCCTTATGACTTTCCATATTGGATGCGCGGATCTACGAAAGCATATAAAATATCAGCGAGTAAATTTGCAAGTACAACCAACACCGCTGCAATAAGTGTCGTTCCCATGATGACCTGGTAGTCACGGATAAAGATTGCACTGAATGAAAGTCTTCCCATCCCTGGCCATGCAAATATGGTTTCAATGAATAATGCTCCACCAAACAAATCCGGTAATCGGTTTGCAATAATCGTGATTATCGGGATTAATCCATTCCTCAAGGCATGCTTGAAAATGACTTTACGCTCCGATAACCCTTTTGCCCTTGCTGTCCTGACGTAATCCTGTTTGATTACCTCCAGCATACTTGAACGCATAAAACGTGACTTTGAAGCAATTAAACCAAATGCAAGCGTCATTGCTGGTAAAAATAAATGGTGAACACGGTCCCAAAGATTAAAATGATCGTAACTCGACCTCATGCCCGAGACAGGAAACCATCCAAGATCCATTGCAAATACGAGCATGACGACAAGCGCAATAAAAAAGGATGGAACCGCTATCCCCAGAAAGGAATAGGCAGTAAATATGTAATCTAAAAGCGAATATTGCTTAACAGCTGAGTAAACACCTATTGGGATCGCAACGAGAATCGAAATAACAATTGCCGTTCCCATTAATTCCAATGTAGCTGGCACTCTCTCCATAATTTTTTCAGTAACAGGACGTCCATCCTGGAAGGAGTAACCTAAGTTCCCATGAAGAACAAGCAGTTTTATCCATTTGTAATATTGAACATAAATAGGCTGATCAACACCAAGCTCCTTTTTTATCATTTCTAAATTTTGGGGTTTTCCTTCTGGGTTCTTATAAACCGCGGTCGGATCTCCAGGTGCTAATGTCATAAGCAAAAAAGTTATTATTGAGATAATAAATAATAAGGGAATGGACTGAAGGGTTCTGCGAATAATATATTTTGGCAAAGGTCTCCCTACTTTCTATATAACATTTTTCGAATTCTCGTACCTTTATGAAAGGAAAAGATACATATTTTTCTCTCACTACTAAGTAACAGTAGCAGAAGTTTGTTTTCTCAATTAGATAGCATAGAAAATAATCAACTATACATATAAAGCAGCCGTAGCGACATTGGTCGCTGACGGCCGCTTAAATACTACCATTTAATTATTTTCTTTCAGATGCTTTAGCCCAATACCAATCATTGATATTGAAATAAGCTGTAGACAATGAAATCTTAATGCCTTTTAAGTCTTTATTGATACCGGCACTTAGTTTCGGATGGTGTGACCAAATTAATATCTCATGATCAGCCATGTATTTGTGCATAGCTTGGTAGATTTTGATACGCTTGTTGCGATCTTCTTCATTTTTGTAATCAGATAGGAACTTATCGATGTTCTTATCTTGGATGAAGTTATTGTTATTGCCATCTGGTGGAAGTGCTGTTGAACTAAAGAAGCCTGAGTGTTCTACGTTAGCATTATATCCGCTCCAGCCTAGAATGAAGCAATCTAATTGACCTTTTGCTAACTTATCAAGGAAAACAGACCACTCATAGCTTCGTACAGTTACTTTAATTCCTAACTTAGCCCAGTCTTGTTGTGCTACAAGAGCATATTTCTCACGTGTTTTGTTACCGTTATTGTAAGAGAATTCAAGTTCAACCGGCTTGCCGTTTGGACCATAAAGTTTGCCATCAGATTTCTTTGTATAGCCAGCTTTATTCAAATATTCCATCGCTTTTTTCACATCGTAAGGAAGTGGCTTTACAGATGGATTATTTTGTGGAATTTTCGGATGCATTGGTCCACTTGATAGAGTTGCTTTTCCTAAATAAATTTTAGAAACAATCGATTGACGGTCTAATCCGTATGCAAGTCCTTTACGGAAGTTTTCGTTATTCCAAGGTGCTTTGCTTTCATTGAATCCAACATAATCGAAACGGCCTTGATCATAGTTCAAAATCTTCAAGTTCTTATTTTTTGCAACCTGTGGAAGAGTTGAAGCATTTAAAGATTCAACAAAGTCCACATCACCTTTTAATAGGTTAATTGCCTCTACGTTAGAATCCGGAAGAACTTCTGTGATAACTTGGTCCAAATAAGGACGTCCATCCCAGTAATTTTTATTTGCTTCTAAAACAATACGCTCATCAGCTTTCCAATCTTTAAACTTATATGCACCTGTACCGATCGGGTGGCGGTGAATATAGTTGTTGTTGTTATAATCGTCAAGCCCTTTTGGGAATTGGTGCTTCGGTAGGATTGCTGCTCCCGAAATAACATTTACCAAGATTAATGGATCTTTATGTTTTAAAACGATTTGGACTCTGTAATCATTTACTTTTTTAACTGTTTTAATAGATTCGAAGTCTGTAATATATGTGTTAATTGATTTTGGATTCGTGTACATTGAATAAGAAAATACTACGTCATCAGCCGTCATCAATTTTCCATCATGGAACTTAACACCTTTACGAAGGTCGAATGTATACGTAAGATGCTTACTGTCATATGACCATTTAGTAGCCAATGACGGAATAACATTACCGTTGATATCTTGATTTAATAGAGCATCATAAATCATGCCTTCGAGACGGTTTGATGCAGAGTCATTAGTTGTGAATGGGATTAAACGTACTGCATCAGCAAAAGTTGAGATGATTACTTTACCGCCTACCTTATGTGGGTCAAAGCCCGGGCGAGCTGCAGACGCTCCAGTTGTTAATAGACCTCCGAAACCAATGACGGTAGCTAGAGATGTTACTGCTAATTTTTTCTTGAAGTTTTTCATTTTTTCAAACTCCTCCTATCGTGAATGTAATATTATTACTTAACTGTGACTGTTAATGCAGTAACCGTTCCATCTGCGCCAGCATCCGCAGTAGCTGTGAACACCTTGCGATTTTTTTCAGGTAA
>JAUZPT010000134.1 GCA_030705745.1 Bacillota bacterium
CAATACATACGGAGTGATGACTGAAAATGGCATCCTGATCGATTTGCCTCTCACCCATCAAGAATTGGCTAACCTGACGTACGGTACAAGGGAAGTGATCCAAAGAGCTCTTATGGAATTACGTGAAAAAGATATTCTTTCCTATGATCACCAAAGGTTCACCATCAAAAGTTTGCGCTATTTGAAAGAAACGGTCGATTGCCAAAATTGCTCCTACGAAATTTGTGGATTGAACTAATCATTTATCTTTTCAAAACAGAGGCTGACTCAAAAGCAAAGGGTCAGCCTCCTAGCAGTGATTAACCATTTCTACAAAACGGCATAAAAGAAGTACATTACCATTAAAATTTGGATAATTGCTTTTGTGAAAATACTTGAAATAAAGCCAATTACAGATCCAAAACCAATTTTAATGCATTCTGAAAATCCCCTTCGATGAACTAGGAATTCTGCAGCTATCGCACCGATGAAAGGGCCGATAAGGATACCAAGGAAAGGAATGACAAATGGACCAACCAAAATTCCGATTGTACTCCCCCACACACCTGCTTTGGAACCTCCATATTTTTTTACCCCTAGCATGTTTGCGATGTAATCTGCTCCAAACAATAAAATAACGAAAAAGCCTTGAATCAACCAAAAGTACAAACTAAAGGGCTTGAATGAAAAGAGTAGTCCGTACAATAAAAAACCTGCCAACAGCACTAACACGCTCGGAATAATAGGATACACCAATCCGATAAATGCAACTACAAACAGTAAAACGATCAAAAACCAGTAAAATATCTCCATTTAACCCCTCTCTTTCCTCCTATATTTTACCCGTTCAATAGATTTGAAACTCCATTATATTTCTAATCTAACAAGTATTCGCTGTTTTTCCCCATATTGCCTTCATAGTTCTTGTATATACAAAGTGACAAAGCTAAAATAGAAAGGTGAATCTGATTAAGGGTGTGGTTGCATGAATCTTTTTAAACAATTTTTTAAAAGTCTATATTCTCCAAAAGATATAGCGCTCTTTCGCTTTCAAGGTATTGGAAAAACAATCGGATATGTTTTTTTACTTACATTGCTTTCTGTACTCCCAACCATTTATTTTTTTGGCACGACATTAAAGTCAGGAATTGAAACAGCACGTCCAGTCATACAAAATGAATTTCCATCTTTCAAAATTTCAGATGGACAATTAAAGACAAATAGCAATGTCCCTATTACTGTAAATAAAAATAATTTCACGATTATTATTGATTCAACAGGTGCTGTTAGTCAAACAGAACTTTCAGATAGAAAGGATACTCTCGCATTCTTAAAGAACAAATTTGTTATAAGCGGCGGAGGAAGAATCCAAGCTTACCCATATTCCATGCTTAATCAAGTAAAAGTATCGAATAAACAGCTGCTCGATTTTATCGATGGAATTGAAAATAATATAACTACGATCATTTCGGTGATTTCAGTATTTATTTTTTTATTTGCTTGTGCAGCAAGCTTTGTGGAGGTTTCAGTATTAGCAGTAATCGGACTATTTCTAAGAAACCTTACCGGAAAGAAGCTAAACTACAGCCAATTATGGCGCATGGCAGCTTACAGCGAAACTTTACCAACCGTTTTCTTTACCATTATGGCCGTGCTTCAAACGAAAGTGCAAAACGAAGTGCTGATTAATTGGTTCGTAGCAGCAGTCGTTTTATTGCTTTCCATCAAGGAAATTCCCAAACCTAAAAATAAACTTGATTAACGCGTTCCAGGACGCGTTTTTTTGTTCTATAAAAACATGGACAAGCATATTTATGTAAAAATTCTCCTCAACGGAGGCTTGTCCTATGAAAAAACTAATTGGATTTCTTTTTTCCATCTTGTGTATATACGTTATTTATTTTGACTTGACCCAAGGAACGCTTACTGATGGATCTGAAAGCAGGACTGCAACTGCTCCTGCTACTCAAGCATCTACGGGAATTGCTCGAACAGATTCTAAAACACCTGCATTTAAAGTAAAAGTAGCGCCGGGTGACACGGTTTTAACAATTATTGAACATCAACTAAATCGCCAAATTCCAGTGTCAATCGATGAAATCATAACTGATTTCTCTGCCTTGAATCCCGGTATAAGCCCTCAGAAAATTCAGATTGGTAAAGTGTATCGCTTTCCTGATTATTCAAACAGAAAGTAGTCAAATGAATAGATCTCTCAAAATAGGGTAAATAAGGAAATAACACAATTCATTCCGGGTTGTTCTCCTTGTCAAGATCCCTCGCGTACTGATAAAATAATCTCGTATTGATATTTAATTTTTTATTCGAATTCTATTTATTAGAAGGAGCGAATTACCTTTGAATGAAATTATACATCGTAGCCAAACCCGTCCAATAAAAGTGGGAAATTTAACGATTGGCGGAAGCAATGAGTTATTTATACAAAGCATGACAACCACAAAGACGCATGATGTGGAAGCTACAGTCGCTGAAATTCTTCGATTGGAAGAAGCCGGTTGTCAAATCGTCCGTGTTGCTTGTCCTGACGAGCGTGCAGCAGATGCCATATCAGAAATCAAAAAACGAATTAATATCCCTCTCGTGGTAGACATCCATTTTGATTACAAGCTTGCTTTAAAAGCAATTGCAGGCGGAGCAGACAAAATTCGGATTAACCCAGGAAATATAGGAAAACGCGAAAAAGTCGAAGCGGTCGTCAAGGCGGCAAAAGAAAAAGGTATACCTATTCGCATTGGTGTCAATGCCGGCTCACTCGAAAAAAGGATCCTTGAAAAATATGGTTATCCCACAGCGGATGGAATGGTAGAAAGCGCACTTCACCATATAAAGATTTTGGAAGACCTTGATTTCCATGACATCATTGTATCGATGAAGGCTTCCGACGTGAATCTTGCTATTGAAGCCTATGAAAAAGCATCTAAAGCATTTGATTACCCTCTTCATCTTGGAATAACGGAGTCGGGAACGCTTTACGCAGGCACAATAAAAAGTGCCGCAGGACTTGGGGCCATCATTAGCAAGGGCATTGGAAATACACTTCGCATTTCTTTGAGTGCAGATCCTGTTGAAGAGGTTAAAGTCGCAAGAGAATTATTAAAAGTTTTTGGTCTTTCTTCCAATGCAGCGACACTCATTTCATGCCCGACATGCGGAAGGATAGAAATTGACCTAATCAGCATCGCAAATGAAATCGAAGACTACATTCAAAAAATCAAAGCACCGATAAAGGTGGCAGTTCTTGGCTGTGCTGTTAATGGCCCTGGTGAGGCAAGAGAAGCCGATATCGGCATAGCAGGTGCTCGTGGAGAAGGATTGTTATTCCGTAAAGGAGAGATTGTCCGTAAAGTGCCTGAGAATGAGTTGGTCGAAGAATTAAAAAAGGAAATTGACCAAATTGCTGAAGAATACTTTCAAAAAAAAGCAGCTGAGGAATTAAACGTTTAATAGTGATCAAATTAAAGAAGGGCCGGCAAAATGCCGTGCCCTTCTTTTTGCCCCTATGTCTAGAAACGCGTCAAAAAAACGGGAGGATGAACATGCCTATGATAATTGATATCGTTCCAATCCCAATTGCCCAGGAGCCTAAAGAAATCGCTCCTCTTCGTCGGGCAATAAACCCTAAGATCACTCCGGTTACACCAAATAAAATTGGCATTACAAACAGAGATAAAATCGATAGAGCAAGAGCAACGGAACCGATTCCGGCACCGCCTGATTCCCTTTCCCTTTCCTCAACCAAACCCCTTCTTCGGTCATAAGTCACAGGAACGGCAAGCTCTGCTGCTGTTTCTTCCCTATAATCCGAAGATTCGACTGGGGCATGGCGGCGAAGATCACGCACGATAAAGCCTTTATCCTGATCTGCCATCTAAATCCCTCGCTTTCATTTATAGGAGCTTTTTTATTGTTTGCATTCAGACCATTTTTAAAAATGTTAATGTTTGACTGTGTCGATTTTGTATCTTTTTCGATAAATAATATCAAATTTCTACAGCCTTTTGATAAAATAGATGATAAGGGACATTTTTTTGCAAAGGATGGGTGGATATGAATAAAAGGTTTGGGATTGACATAGACGGCACTGTTACTTGCCCTTCTTCCATCATCCCCTATATTAATAAAGCGTTTAATATGAAGCTTACTCTAGAGGATATCAATCAATACGATTTAAATCCGTTCGTTAACGTATCAGAAAACGAATTCGCTAACTGGTTTATTGAAAATGAACCGATTATATATGCTGGCTCTCCATTAGCGATTGGAGCTGGACCCATTTTAAAAAAGTGGAAAAAAGATCATGAACTTTTTTTTATAAGTGCGAGAGGACCACATTTGCTTGAGATAACGAAACAATGGTTTTTAAAATGCGGTCTCGGATATGATCATATAGAGCTGATAGGCACGCATGATAAGGTGGAGACGGCAAAAAAATTCGCTGTTGATGTTTTTTTTGAGGACAAGCACGATAATGCCGTCATGATTCACGAAGAATTAGGTATTCCCGTCATCCTGTTTGATACTCCGTATAATCAAGAACCAATTCCAGAAGGGGTTATTCGGATTAATAATTGGATAGAAGCCAATGAATGGATTCAGAATTGGTTAAAGTTAACATAAAAAAACTCACCGTTTGGTGAGTTTTTTATTGAGTGCAATCCGGGCATCGCCCATAAATTTCGAATTTGTGCCCTGAAATATCGTAGCCCTGTAAATCATCCCCGAGATCGATCATTGGACATGTACCAATTTCTTTTGATTTTCCACAATCTAGGCAAATAAAATGGTGATGATGATGGTGATGGGAACAAGTAAAGCGGAAATGCTTCTCCCCTTCCAATTCCGTCATTTCCAAAATCCCAAGATTGGCAAAAAGAGAAAGATTTCGGTATATCGTATCAAAGCTTAAGCCCGGATACTGATCCTTAAGCTGCTCAAGTACTTCTTTAGCCGTTAAGTATTTATCGCTTCCTGCAAACAAAAGAAGCATATCTTCCCGTTTGCCTGTGTACTTAAAGCCATTTTCTTTTAAGTGTTGAAGTGCTTCATTTACTTTCATTGGAGCGCCTCCCTACATTGCCTTTTTGCCGTAGTTGCTTTTTCTATAAAGAATCGCACCTACCAGGATTGCCACCGAAATCATAACGATAGTTCCCCCAGGTGCAAGGTTTAAATAATACGCTACGGTCAAGCCGCCCAGCACTGCAGTCTCCCCGAAAAGAAGCGAAAGAAAAATCGTTTGTTTAAAACCGTTGGCGATGCGAATACTTGCTGCAACTGGAAGAGTCATCAATGACGATACAAGTAAAATTCCAACCACTCTCATCGAAGCTGCAATGACAAGCGCAACCATAATAATAAAAATAAAATGGATACTTTTGGAGGCCAGTCCCGATGCTTTTGCATATTCTTCATCAAAAGATAATAAAAATAATTCCTTGTACAATAAAATAATTACTGCAATTACACTGACACTTATGATTAAAATCGTCCATAAATCGGTTCGGCTGACAGCTGTAACGCTACCGAATAAATAACTGAACAAATCCGTATTAAATCCATCTGCAAGTGAAATAAATATAACTCCGAGGCCAATCCCGCCTGAAAGTATAATCGGAATCGCCAACTCCTGGTAATGTTTATATACAGCACGAAGCTTTTCAATAAATAATGAGCCTCCGACCGAAAAGGCCATTCCCATGTAAAGCGGATTTAGACCGTTAAACATCATCAGCCTTTTTTCAAGAAGCAAACTTGCCGCAATGCCAGCAAGAGTAACATGGCTGAGGGCATCTGCAATTAATGACAGTCTTCTTACGACGATGAATACGCCCAATAAAGGAGCAATAATTCCAATAAGAATCCCAGTCATAAATGCGTTTTGCAAAAACTCGTATCGAAATATTGCATCAATCATCTTTTTACTCCCCCATGATCGTGATGGTGAGCAAGCAAATGAATGTCATGGCCGTATGCTTCCGATAATCCGCCTTCGCTCAGTTGTTCAAATTCTTTAGCCGGTCCATGAAAATGCAGGTTCCGATTCAGGCAGGCTATGTGGGTAACTTTATCAGAAATGGTCCCTATGTCATGAGTCACCATCAACAATGTGATTCCTCTATTTTTATTTAATTCACCGAGCATTTGATAAAACGAGTTCACATTTTGGGCATCGACACCGACTGTTGGCTCGTCTAATATTAAAAGCTCAGGATCGCTGACAAGTGCTCTTGCGATGAATACCCTTTGCTGCTGCCCTCCAGATAGTTCACCTATATTTTTAGACGAGAGATTTGCCATCCCGACTGACTCGAGTGCCTTCATCACTTTTACTTTGTCCTTTTTTTTAAAAAACTGGAATAACCCAAGCTTTTTGGTCAGCCCGCTTGCAACGACTTCAAAAACGGTTGCCGGAAACCCGGAATTAAATGAATTCGCTTTTTGGGAAACATAGCCGATTTTTTCCCACTCTTTAAAACGGCGAATCTCTTTACCAAATAAATATATTTCACCTTGCTGCGGCTTTAACAAACCGAGAATCAGCTTCATTAACGTCGATTTCCCGGATCCGTTAGGACCGACAACACCCAAAAATGCTTTTTCCGGAACGGAAAGATTTATATCTTCAAGTACGGTTTCTTTTTCATATCCGTAGGATAATTCTTTTATCTCAATAACTGAACCCGAATTCATACACATCACCTGTAATTTTAAGAATCATTACGATTTACCTTCCGTAGTATACAACATCTCTTTTTTTATGTAAAGAACGAATGGCGAAAGCGACTTCTAAGCTCAGCGAGTTTTCTTTATTTTTGTCACGATTCCCAATTGGCGGTCATACATTAGACTGGAGGAGTGATGAAAGTGAAGATATTTGAAAACATCATCAATCATAAAATCAATACTATCACGGGTGATGAATTGTTGAATTATGCCAATCAATTCAATATCTCCGTAAATCGGCAGCAAGCCCAAAAAATTGCTGAATACTTAAGAGGAAAGAAAGTAAATATTTTCGATAACACCCAAAGAGCAACACTGGTGAAAGAAATTGCGAAAGTAACAAACGCGGAAACCGCAAAAGAAGTGAACAAACTATTTATGCAGTTTGCGAAATAAGAAAAGCTGTGCAGTGTGCACAGCCAGATTGTCGAGAAAGGGGTAATTTCTCGGCAATTTTTTTGTCAAAATCTTAATATCTAAATTATTGATAGTACCTGCAAATGGTCCTGTTGATTTCCGCTCCGGTCACTCGCTTTCCGCGGGGAGGTCCTGAAGCCTCCTCGGCGCCTTTGGCGCCTGTGGGGTCTTCAGTGACCTCTTGGTGAAGCCACTGAAAAAGTCATTAAATTAGAATTTGAAAATCCTGAAAATTTCTACCCCCACTTTTATAGGTGAAAACTTGAGAATTAGCATGGTTACCCCCACTTTAGTAGCTAAAAATAGCGCTTTTTTGGGAATGAGTTTTTATGGAATTTTCATTTTCGGGAAAATTGGACTTTTTCAGTGGCCTCCCCGTACTCCCACAGGAGTCTTCGCGCCTTCCTCTCCAATCAACAGAGTTTTTTTC
>JAUZPT010000135.1 GCA_030705745.1 Bacillota bacterium
GTGGTTATGGCTTTCAATTTTGAAAACGACGGCTTGTTTATCGCCGATGTCAACAATTCCTGCGCCCTCGCCCGGGCCTTGCAGCACGCGTTCTCCTGTCGTCGGGAACTTTTTCAATACCGGCTTTGAATTTTTATAGCTGCAATGCTCCGACCACATGACGGAAAAAAGACCGGTTTCTGTATAGTTCGGGGTTCTCCCAAGTATCTCTTCGATCATCGAAAATTCCTCATCCGATAAGCCCATTTCCGCATAAAGCTTTTTTGCTTTAACTGCTTCCGGTGACGGTTCAAGCTTTAACAACATACGATTCCCTCCAATTCTTAACCATCGATTGAAAAAGCCTGAGGCCGTCTGCTCCGCCTAACAGCGAGTCCACTGCACGTTCCGGATGCGGCATCATTCCTAGAACATTTCCGCGTTCGTTTGTGATTCCGGCAATATTTTCATAGCTTCCATTCGGATTTTCTCCATGGTAGGTAAATACAATTTGTTTGCGCTCACGCATGGCTTGCAGCGTTTTTTCGTCGCAAAAATAATTTCCTTCCCCATGCGCGATTGGAATGCAAATGACTTCATCCTGGTTATAGGCCGCGGTAAACATCGTTTCGTTGTTTTCGACCTTCAACTCAACATTTCGGCAAATGAATTTCAGACTCTCATTCCGGCGCATCGCACCCGGCAGCAAACCGGCCTCGAGTAAAATCTGAAAGCCATTGCAGACGCCAAGTATCGGCTTTCCGGCTGAGGCAGCTTTGATGACTTCCTTCATCACATTGCTGAAACGGGCAATCGCTCCAGAGCGTAAATAATCGCCGTATGAAAAACCGCCAGGGAGCAAAATCGCATCAAACTCCTCCAGACTGTCGGCATCGTGTGAAACGTACTCCACTTCTTCTCCAAGCTCATCTTTTATCGCATGATACATGTCGATATCACAATTCGATCCGGGAAAAACAATGACCGCAAACCTCACTGTGCAACAACCTCCTCAACTTCAAAGCGATAATCTTCAATCACGGTATTTGCGAGCAATCGGCCACACATTTCATGGACGACTTCTTTAATTTCCCGATCCGTTTTTTCAAGGTGAAGCTCCATATATTTGCCGATGCGCACATCGCTTATTTCAGGATAATTCAAGGAATGAAGCGAGCTTTTGACCGCTTCCCCCTGAGGATCCAATACGCTTTCCCTTAATGTAACGAAAACCTTTACTTTAAACATGCTGTTTGCCCCCTATTTTAGTGAGTATCGTTTCATAGGCCTCAGTTAAGCTGCCCAAATCACGTCGAAATACATCTTTATCCAGCTTTTCATTTGTGTTTAAATCCCATAAACGGCAAGTATCGGGTGAAATTTCATCCGCAAGCAGGATCTCTCCGTTACGTTCCTTCCCGAATTCGAGCTTGAAATCGATGAGGCGGATTTCCAGCTCTTTAAAAAAACTCGATAAAACGGCATTTACTTCGAGTGCCTTTTGCTTGAGCACTTCGATTTCTTCCTTCGTGGCAAGCTTCATTTCAAAAATATGATTCTCGATCAGCAGCGGGTCACCCAGTGCGTCGTCTTTATAATAAAATTCAACCAATGGCTTGGAGAGAGGCGTGCCTTCTTCGATTCCAAGGCGCTTTGAAAAGCTTCCTGCCGCCACATTGCGCACGACCACTTCTAAAGGGATGATCTGGACCCGTTTTACGAGCTGCTCGCTTTCCGATAGCTGCCGCACAAAATGTGAAGAAATCCCTTTATCAGCAAGCTTTGAAAATAGGATACTTGTAATCTGGTTGTTTAAACGGCCTTTCCCAGTAATCTTGGCCTTTTTTTCGCCGTTAAAAGCGGTCGCCGAATCCTTATATTGAACCCAAACAATTTCCTGATCGTCTGTTGCGTATAACTGTTTTGCTTTCCCTTCGTATAAAAGCTCTCTCTTCTCCATCGCGCACCTCTTTTTTAGTAATGTGAATCTTCAGTAATCAGATAATAAAAAGGAGGTAAGGTTGAACCCTTAACTCCTTTTCAATTGTCTATAAACTTAGACGCGTAAAGATTGTATCCACATGCTGCAAATGGTAGTTGTAATCAAAGCAAGCGTCTAACTCTTCCTTGGATAGCTGGGATGTGATCGTTTCATCTGCGTCCAGCAGGCTGCGGAACTGAACCTGCTTTTCCCATGCTTCCATCGTTTTCGGCTGAACGGTATCATACGCCTCTTCACGCGAGAATCCTTTATCAATCAGAGCAAGAAGCACGCGCTGCGAATAAATAAGGCCATACGTCCTGTCCATGTTGCGCTTCATGTTTTCAGGGAAAACAGTCAGGTTCTTCACAATATTGCCGAAGCGATTCAACATATAATTGAGCGCGATCGTCGCATCCGGCAAAATGATCCGTTCAGCGGAAGAATGCGATATATCCCGTTCATGCCATAAAGGGACATTTTCATAGGCAGTCATCATATAGCCGCGAATGACGCGCGCCAAGCCGGCCATATTCTCCGATCCAATCGGATTGCGTTTATGCGGCATCGCCGATGAACCCTTTTGTCCTTTGGCAAAAAACTCTTCGACTTCACGTGTTTCACTTTTTTGCAAGCCGCGAATTTCGACAGCCATTTTTTCAATCGATGTTGCAACGAGCGCAAGTGTCGACACATAATGCGCATGGCGGTCGCGCTGCAGTGTTTGTGTCGAAATCGGTGCTGCCTGCAGTCCAAGCTTTTCGCACACATACGCTTCAACGAACGGATCGATGTTCGCATACGTTCCAACCGCTCCGGAAATTTTCCCGAATTCAATGTTCGTTACCGCTTCATTAAAGCGTTCCAGATTGCGCTTCATTTCTTCGTGCCAGAGCGCAAGCTTCAATCCAAAGGTTGTCGGCTCAGCATGAACCCCGTGCGTTCGGCCCATCATAACCGTATATTTATGTTCCTGGGCTTTCTTTTTTAAAATCTCGATAAAACGAGTGATGTCGTTTCGCAGTATTTCGTTTGCCTGCTTCAGTACATACGAAAGCGCGGTGTCGACAACATCCGTCGACGTCAATCCATAATGAACCCATTTGCGCTCGTCGACAAGCGTTTCGGATACCGCCCGTGTTAAAGCAACCACATCATGGCGCGTTTCCGCTTCAATTTCCTTGATGCGAGCAATATCAAAGCTCGCATTCTCGCGAAGCTTTTGTACATCCTCCTTCGGAATGTCCCCCAGCTCTGCCCAAGCCTCACACGCAAGAATTTCTACCTCGAGCCAAGCTTTAAATCGATTTTCTTCTGTCCAAATGCTGCCCATTTCCGGGCGCGTATAACGATCAATCATGATGTGCCTCCGATCTTTTCTTTCGCATTGCTCCAAATAGGATGATTCTCGATTTCCGCCAAAACCGTTTCAGTGGAATTTGCCAAAATCGTCACATGGCCCATTTTCCGTTTTGCCCGTGCTTCCATTTTTCCGTATAAATGAATCTTCCAATCCTCGAGCTGCGGTATTTCTGTTAATAGTCTTTCCATATGCTCACCCAATAGATTCACCATCACAGCTGGCTTTAGCAACTGCGTGCTTCCCAATTGCCAATTGCTAATAGCGCGGATATGCTGTTCGAACTGTGAGGTTTCGCATGCTTCAATCGTAAAATGGCCGGAATTGTGCGGACGCGGAGCCAATTCATTGATGAAAAGCTCGTCGTTATGGGTGAGAAACATTTCAATTGCCAGCGTTCCGACCACCTCAAGTTTTTCCGCAAGTGTCCGTGCCATCGTGACGGCGCTATCTTCCGTCATCACAGAAATTCGTGCTGGTACGATTGTTAGATGAAGGATGTTGTCTTCATGGACGTTCTCCGCCACTGGAAAAGTGGTCATTTCCCCGTTCGATTTTCTCGTGACGATCACCGACAATTCTTTTTCAAAAGTAAGCCATGACTCCAGCACGCACGGTCCGCTTTCGAGAAGCTTGCTTGCTGCCGGGATATCCGTTATCGAGCGGATGACCGCCTGGCCTTTGCCATCGTAGCCGCCCCTTGCTGTTTTTAAAACGGCTGGAAGGCCGAGCGTTTCTATCTTATCATAAACTTCTTCTAGCGTTGCACACACGGCATACGGCGCTACCTTCAATCCTGCTGCCATAATGGCTGCTTTTTCCGAAATGCGATTCTGGGTGATCTTCAGAAGTTTTTTTCCCTGCGGTACATTTGCATTTTCACATAACCATGACAGCGTTTCGACGTCGACATTTTCAAATTCATACGTTATGACATCACTCACCCGCGCCAATTGCGCGATGGCCTCCAAGTCATTGTAATCAGCGATGATTTCAACGTCAGCAACCTGTGCACATGGAGAATCCGCGGCAGGATCCAACACGGCAATCCTGAAACCTTGCGCCTTTGCCGCTAGCGCCATCATTCTGCCAAGCTGTCCGCCTCCGATGATGCCAATCGTTTGGTTTGGTAAAATCACTTTATCATCCAATTTCATCACTGCTTTCGATGACAGCTTTTTTTGTTTCTTCCCTGACCTGTTCGATTTTCGCCGCTACGTCCAGATCAAATGCACCGATTAATTGAGCCGCTAAATACCCTGCGTTTATGGCTCCCGCCTGCCCAATTGCCACCGTAGCAACAGGCACTCCGCCCGGCATTTGGACGATCGATAACAATGAATCGAGTCCGTTCAATGCTTTTGACTGAACAGGCACCCCAATGACCGGAAGCGTCGTTTTCGCCGCCACCATCCCAGGAAGATGTGCCGCACCGCCCGCACCTGCAATAATGACCTTCACTCCTCTTGCCCGGGCACCCTCCGCAAACTGAAACATTTCATCCGGTGTCCGGTGGGCCGATATTACTTTCTTTTCATACGAAAGATTGAGTTTATCAAGCGTTTCACACGTATGCTTCATCGTTTCCCAGTCGGATTTGCTCCCCATGATTACGGAAATTTGAGCGATCATCCCGTTCCACTTCCTTTTGTAAAAAATAAAAAACCCGGAGCGAACCGCTCTCTTTAGAAGAGAAAGCAGTCCGTCCGGGCTCATAGTAAAATTTATGCGCAAATAAAGCTATTCACGCTTAAACTAAGGCACAGCAGCACTTTCCCTCATAGTCCGGCCATTTACGGCAGCCGGGTAGAAACTTATGGGCCTTATCCCCAAGATTATACGAGGTGAAAAATATGGATTATTGATACGTTTATCTTAACAACGATCGTTGTTGGATGTCAACCAATACAGCGAACATTTTTTTAAAATAATTAATTAATGTTCGGCTTTTAATCAATTAACTTTGCTTCAAACACGATTTGGCGTCCTATTGGCTTGTAAACGATTTCCCCGCCTTCCTTCACTTCTTGAAAAATCGGCTTCTCCGTTCTCCCGACAGGCATATAGCCCTGAGCATGGATTCGTTCAAGGCATTGTTCAATCGTTTCATTTTCGGCTACTTCAAATTTCATTTTCGCCCCTTTTGCCATGTAAATGAACTCCCTCTTTTCGATTTCATTTTTTCTATTTTATCATATTTTTTCACTGGCAAAGTTGAATAGATCAGAAAAGCTAAGGAATATGAGCATCTGTTTGAATATTCAAAAACAGACAGGTATAGTTAGAAATATAGACAATGGAAAAGTAAGGAGAATGGTTCATTTGAAGGACTACAAAATTAAAACGTATGAAGATGCGAAACACGTCATTTCTGAAATTGGATTTCTGCCGCTTGCGCCTCTAGTGCCGCATTATCCATCGCTCGACAGCATCACCTCGAAGGAAGCATGGCATTCAGGTTCTGAATTCGATCCGTGGCTATGGCGCGCGCAGTTTCCTGTGGATGGTGCCGCTGCTTACGGAAAATTCATCAAGAAAAAATCAGTGCTGCTATCGGGTAAATTGCTTCCATTCGTTAAAGCAATTTTTGGAAGCCCCCGTTCGCTAGAAAGCCGTTATCGAGACGGTCTCGTTTCTCGGGAAGCCTACACATTGTTTACGTTAATTTCCGAAGAAGAAGGAATTGACACCAGAGTTTTACGAGTAAAAGCGGGAATGAATGAAAAAGAACAGAAAAAAAGCTTCGATAATGCCTTGGTCGAATTGCAAAGCTCGATGGATATCGTTGTCTCAGGGACGAAAGAAAAAACAAATTCTTCTGGAGAGAAAAATGGCTGGAGCAGCACCTCCTTTGAAACGATGAACTATTGGGCTTCCAGTCACACTCTGGAATTGCCCACAATCGCAGTGGAAGTGGCGAAAAAGGAACTGCAACAGCATTTTGAAAGTATAAGCAATCCCGAGTCCATGAAAGCACTACAAAAGATTTTTAAATTTTAGACAAGCTGAACTTCTGTAGAATTATCTTAATTTTGGTAATATGTTTGTCCAATCATCTTTTCTAATTAAAAATAAGCTGTTAATGTAGTTTATTTTTTTAAAAAAGGAGGGATGTAGTTTATGGGACACTCAAACCATGAATGTGAAGATTGCAAAAAGAAAAGTGAAAACAAAAAACGTTGCAATGGATGCGCATGTGACCAACTTAGAAAATTACAAACACTTACAGAAGTAGATGTATTTTTATCAGGTGGAATAGTCCTTGAAGATGTCGTTTTTGTAAGCTTTGATAATAATAATTGCTGTGCTTTCTTCAATGATAGTCCAGAAGGAGAACCAGGATCAGTTATCGTAGTTGATTGTCAGTTTATCCAAGCTATTCGATTCGAAGCTCCATAAAGATAGTGAGGGGGATTCTAACTTCAAATAAAAACAGCCGTACGCTTTTTTTGAGCATGCGGCTGTTTACGTTCCTTATTTTCCTTGCTGAATGATGCGCTTCATGACATGGATTTGGCCCATATGATGTGACTCATGATACAGTGCCATATTCGCAAGTTGGCCAAAGGTTTCAAGACCAAGGAATGGATTTTGAAGCTTTTGTTCAAAGCTCGCAGCTGGAATTTCCTTCAAACGCCCAACTTGCTCTTTTAACTGAACGAGTAATTCTTCCATAGATGGTACAGCCTCAGTCCAATCACCTGGCTTCGTTCCATTTCCGAATAATTCCTTATAGTTTGCAGGCAGATTTTGCGATTTTGTTGGGAACCCGAACATAAAGCCCTCTGTAGCCGTCAATACATGGCCGACATGCCAATGAATCGTATTATTGAACCCTTCCGGCTGAACGTCCGCCATCTCTTCTGTAACCCCTGTTAATTCGCGAAAAAATAAATTTCTCGTCATCTCAAAGTTTTGAAATAAATATTCACTCATGATATTTCCCCCTACATCTATTATATTTCTCGACTCACTTTATCATACCATTTCCACTGTCCATATGCAGTCAAGAGGTATATGAACCGTTCTAAAAAAACTCATCCATCAGTTGATAAAAAGAAACTTTAGAACCATGCACATCTGGAAGGCCATATTCCTTTAGAAAAAGATGAACCATTTCCTCTCCAAAATTGCGTGTGATGCTTCTCACCACTAATGCAATGTCTTGATACCTATCAGACA
>JAUZPT010000136.1 GCA_030705745.1 Bacillota bacterium
CACGAGGGAGAAACAAAAGTAATCAAGGTTTTCAAATGCGTTCACTTGCTCTCCGTTACGGTGTTCCTTGCTTTACAAATTTGGAAAACTTCAAAAGCAAAATAAGCACGGGTGATTCTTGGGAAGTTCATTGCCTGGCAATCGGCGATTATTTGAAATGTAATAATGAAGTAACGGTTTAGGAAGGAGGAATTCAACATGGTTCAATCGGTACAAGTGCAGGACGAGAAAGAAGCGATTAGAACGGCATTAAAAAAGAAGGACTTTTTAACACTCGATGAATTTGATTCCAAAGAATTATTGTATATGCTTGATGAAGCTATGCAGCTTAAACAAATGCAAAAAGCAGGAAAACCACATCCTTTTTTAAACGGAAAGGTATTGGGGATGATTTTTGAAAAGTCATCGACAAGAACGAGGGTATCCTTCGAGGTGGGAATGCTCCAATTGGGCGGGAATGCGATCTTCCTTAGCTCAAAGGACATCCAATTAGGCAGGGGAGAATCTGTTTACGACACGGCGAACGTGCTATCCCGATATGTTGATGGCATCATGATCCGCACGTTTGAGCATTCGAAAATCGTGGAATTTGCTGAAGCTGCGTCCGTTCCAGTGATCAACGGTTTAACGAACGAACACCATCCTACCCAGGTGTTGGCCGATCTTTTGACAATCTTTGAACACAAAGGCAGCTTTGAAAACCTGAAAATCTGTTATATCGGGGACGGCAATAACATGGCGCATTCTCTTATTGAAGGAGCTGTAAAGGTGGGTATGGACATTTCGATTGCCAGCCCAAAAGGGTATGCACCCGATGACAGTATTGTTCAGCAGGCTAAGAAAGTAGCGTTACAGACGGGTGCGAACATTCACATTCTCGAGAACCCAATCGAAGCTGTAAGTGGGGCGGACGTCATTGTTACCGACGTATGGGCAAGTATGGGGCAGGAAGAAGAGCAGCAAAAACGGATGGAAATATTTAAGCCGTATCAAGTCAATGCGGAATTGTGTAAGTATGCAAAGGAGGATTTTATTTTTCTCCACTGTCTCCCGGCTCATCGCGGCGAAGAGGTAACTGCCGAAATCATTGACGGCAAGCATTCTGTCGTTTTTGATGAAGCTGAAAATCGCCTGCATGCTCAAAAGGCAATATTGAAATTGCTGATGAAGAATTAGGTTAATTCCCGCGGAATTTTTTTGAGTGAAAATGAATTAAAATAGATTTATATAAAACGAATTTTTCAAGAGTGCTAAGGTTTTTCAAGCTTTAGCACTCTTTCTCTTTATGGAAGTGGTGTTCACTTTTGTGCTTAACTTTCTTGATGAGTGGGTATATTGATAAAATTGCGGGCTTTCGCAAATGTAACTGATTTGCACTTTTTTCAGAAAGTTGTGCTATAGTAATATTTAAAAAATTCACATAACTGTTTTATTAGGGAAGGTGAAAGAATGACAACTGAAGTTAAAGCAAATGACAGCGGGCTACCGCTCAGACGTGACGTAAAGATGCTTGGCAATATGCTTGGTGAAATTCTTGTGCATCAAGGCGGAATGGAGCTGTTTGAAAAAGTAGAGCAAATCCGTGCCATGTGCAAAACACTTCGAACACAAGATGAAGAGGAAACATACCAGGTGTTAAAACAGGAAATTGCACAGTTGGATTCTCCGATGCGACAGCAGATTATCCGGGCGTTTACGGTCTATTTTCACTTGATCAATGCCGCTGAACAAAACCACCGCATTCGGCGCAGGCGTGAATATCAGTTGAAAGATAACAGTGTTGTTCAGCCTGGCTCGATCGAAAGTGCCATCCTATCATTAAAGGAAAATGAAATCACGGCGGATATCATTCAACATGTTTTAAAAACATTATCTCTCGAGCTTATTATCACTGCTCATCCTACGGAGGCTACTAAGCGATCGATTTTGGAAATTCAAAAGCGTATTGCAGTATTGCTGCAAAATCTGGACAATCCGCTGCTTCCTAAAAAAGAAAGAAGGAAAATGGAAGAGAGCTTATTTAATGAGATAACCGTTCTATGGCAAACAGACGAACTGCGCCATCGAAAACCGACGGTTATTGATGAAGTGAGGAATGGACTATATTATTTCGACCAGACCCTTTTTGATGTGCTGCCCGATCTTCATGAAGAGGTAGAAACTGCATTAAAGGATCATTATTCGGAACGCGAGTGGAAAGTCCCGAATTTTCTTCGCTTTGGGTCTTGGATTGGAGGGGACCGTGATGGAAACCCAAATGTCACACCGGAAGTGACATGGGAAACGCTGCAAAAACAACGGCGACTTGTTTTGAAAAAGTATAAAGCAGTGCTTGTTGAATTAATGAAGCGTTTTAGCCAATCAACGACAAGGATTGAAGTGAGCGAAGAGCTCATGCGCTCAGTAATCCAGGAAGAGCAAAGGTTTTTATCTGAAGATCAAAAATGGCCCGTTGAGACGGAGATGTACCGGCGGAAATTTGCCATTATCATCGAACGCTTAAAGCAGGTGGGAAAATCGGATGCAGGCTATACTACTTCGGAACAATTGCTTGAAGATTTGTATTTGATCCAGAGAAGTATTTATTTGCACCATTCCGTTCATCATGAACTAAAAATGCTTCAAAAGCTGATTCGACAGGTTCAATTGTTTGGCTTCCATTTGGCGACATTGGATATCCGTAACCATAGTGGTGAGCACGAGGCGGCGATAGGCGAAATCCTAAGAAAAGCAGGCATTCTCGAGAACTACTCGGATTTATCTGAAAAAGAAAAATTTGAAACTTTGCAAAATCTACTAGCTGAACAACGTCCTTTGCTTTTGTTGTACGGTGATTATTCAAAAGAAACTCAAGAAGTCATCGATGTCTTCAAGCTTATTAAAAAAGCACATGAGGAATTTGGAAAACGTTCAATTACAGTTTACTTGATCAGTATGACTCAATCTGCAAGCGATTTATTGGAAGTCCTTTTGTTTGCGAAAGAAGCAGGGATTTATCGCCTTCATGCCAATGGAAAAGTGGAAAGCGATTTGAATGTTGCACCGTTGCTCGAAACGATCGACGATCTGAAGGCTGGGCCTAAAATCATGCAATCCCTTTTCGACTTGCCTCTTTATCGCCATCATTTGCATATTATGGGTGACCGTCAGGAAATCATGCTAGGATATTCGGATGGAAGCAAGGACGGCGGCACGCTGACCGCAAACTGGAAGCTATATAAAGCGCAGCTTGAAATACATGAAATGGCGAAAACGTATCATGTCGGCCTGAAATTTTTCCATGGACGCGGCGGATCATTAGGTCGAGGTGGAGGCACATTACATCGCAGCCTTTTATCGCAGCCAGCGGAAACGCTTGGGGACGGCGTGAAAATTACTGAACAAGGTGAAGTTCTTTCATCAAGGTATTTGCTTGAAGATATTGCTTATCGAAGCCTTGAGCAAGCGTCATCAACTCTATTGAAGGCATCTGCTAATGTATTAAAGGAATCGGAGCAAGGCAGGATTAGGGAAGCACGATGGGAAGAGGCGATGGAAGAAATTTCGGAGGTTTCTCTTGAGAAATATCAGTCGCTTGTTTTTAAAGATCCTGATTTCCTTACGTATTTTAATCAAGCCACACCACTTCGAGAGTTGGCGGAGCTTAATATAGGGTCACGTCCGATGAGTCGGAAAAACAGTGCCGAGTTTGAAAATTTGCGTGCAATACCTTGGGTTTTTGCCTGGACACAGAGCCGCCAGCTTTTCCCTGCATGGTACGCGGCAGGAACAGGTTTGGAAAGCTTTGCAGCCAAGAGCGAGGGAAATATTCAAACATTACAGGAAATGTACGAGCAATGGCCTTTCTTCCGTTCAACAGTTGATAATTTACAAATGGCGCTGATGAAAGCAGATATTACGACAGCGAAGGAATATTCGGCACTCGTAGAAGACGGAGCCATCGCAGATCGGATATTTGGAAATATCGTTGAGGAGTACAACAAAACGAAGGAAATTCTTTTGAAAATTACAGGCGACACTGAATTGCTCGATCATACACCGAACATCCAGGATTCTGTTCATCGAAGAAACCCATATGTCGATCCGTTAAATTTTATCCAGGTCGAATTGATTAAGGAATTGCGTAAAATGGATGTTCAAGATGAAGACCTCGCAACTCAAGTATTATTAACGATCAGCGGCATTGCTGCAGGGTTAAGAAATACGGGTTGATTTTACAAAAGTAATGATCGTGAATTTTATCGTTATACAACAGGCATTTATTCCTTTAATTAGGAGTAAATGCTTTTTTGTGAAAAGCCTTTGTAACATATTTCGACGGCATGCTAACTATCTCTTGTTAAAAAAATAAAAAGGGTGAGCACTCTAATATATTGATATAGGATATTAAGTCTGTTTAAATGGAAATTATTTCATCTTTTGTTGACAAAAAATCCGCTTATTCGACCGTATCCTTTTATATTAACAGCATTAACCACTGTCATTTCGACAATTAAATGTTGGAACTGTGTCATTTTGACTATCGATTCAGTATTGAATAATTTGTAACTTAATCTTTTTAACAGTATAATTGATAATATCAAACGAATGTTTGGTTGTGAGAAAGTTTTAAATATCTTTCCCTCTTTAAATTGTTGATCTAGAAATCGTATTGGAAATAAAATAGCACTGTGAGGCTAACGAGATTTTTTATTGCCGAGGAACTAGCCTTTAGATATAGAAGTTCGGGGGAGTAAAATATGAATATAATCAGAATTCCTATATTAAAGCTTAAAGATTTTTTGCTTGTTTCAATCCAGGTAGAACTTGATGATAATACAGTAATGCGGTTCCAAGAGGATTTGGTGCAGCGAATCAGTGAGACAGGTGCATCAGGAGTAGTCATCGATCTTACTTCGGTTGATATGATTGATTCCTTTATTGCCAAGGTATTAGGTGATGTAGTACAAATGACTAAGCTGATGGGAGCTTATGTTGTATTGACGGGAATACAGCCTGCTGTTTCAATTACGTTGATTGACTTGGGAATTACTTTTACAGGCGTAAGGACAGCACTTGACCTAGAGCAAGGCTTATTACTGTTAGAAGAAATGACTGGTGAATGAACGTATGATTGAACAAGTTCGCGTGCCCATCGTTAATGAATTAGGTATTGTGACTGCCCGTCAAAAAGGAAGAGAGATCTCTAAAAAACTATTATTTAATTCGGTTGACCAGGCAAGAATTACAACGGCTATTTCCGAATTGGCTAGAAATATTTATTTGTATGCTGGCAATGGAGAAATTCTCATTGAAGTCATCTATTCTTCTGGAAAAACAGGTTTGAAAATTACAGCGGCTGACTCAGGTCCCGGAATAACGGATGTCAGGCAGGCAATGCAAATGGGCTATACCTCATCCAATGGTCTGGGAGCAGGATTGCCTGGTGTTAAAAGGTTAATGGACGAGTTTTCACTTGAAACAGAACCAGGAAAAGGGACCGTTATTACAGCAACTAAATGGATACGATAAGTCCGAATTCTTGCGTCTAATTACAATCTGAAAAATACCTTGCTTTTCGTCTCTGTGCCAAGCCATTTTGTTTGCGCTCGATGAATAAGGTTTATATTTTTCAAGAAAACAAGATTAACTAGAAAAAGGTACTGAAAAGCTAAAGCTATGCGGTTTTCTGTTCGAGGCGGAAAATTGTGTGGCTTTTTTGTTGTGTTTATCCAAAAATAATTCATTATCATCACCGCGTTCAAGCAGTGGGGGTCAGGCCCTCGTCAGAGAGAAGCGTTAAAGCGGTGGGGGTCAGACCCCCACTGCACTACCGCGTTAATTAACTGGGGGCCTGACACCGCTTTGGTTGACTACTTTGTTTTTGAGAAATGCTTTGAGGATAAGGTAGCCGATAATTGCGCCTGCCATGGAGCTGAAAATGAAGGCAGGGATGAAGCCGAATAATGTTGCCTTTTTGCCGAGCATCAAGGTTGCAATCGGATAGCAAGCGACGGCACCTAGGATGCCTGTTCCAACAACTTCACCAAGGACGGCCATGATGAGTTTGTTCGTTTTCTTAAATAAAAGAGCTGCAAGAAAAGCTCCAATCATGCTTCCAGGAAAGGCGAAAATCGAACCTGTACCCATGAGGTTTCTCAGGATGGACACACCTAACGCCTGTGCAACGGCATAATAGGGACCCAAAAGGACTGCCGAAAGTACATTCATAAAGTGCTGGACCGGAAAAACCTTTACAATGCCGATCGGAATAAAAAGTACATTGCTTGTCAGCGTGCCAATGGCAATCATCATTGCCGTGAGAGTAAGTTTTTGAGTTTTACGCATATGTATTCCCCTTATATTCGTATTGTTGAAAAAGCCTTGCTTACAAAAAGTTATCTACAGCCATTCAATAAATTTACCCGCCATAATTTTTACATAAATCCCCCCTCTAAAAAATAAAAGCCAGATCCGTAATTGGACCTGGCTAAAGTAGGTGAAAAAGAAGATTTCACTACTTTCCTACGCTGGCACAATCCAGATCAGGTCCGAAGGGTTAAAAAACGGATCGTTTTTCTCTCAGCCCATTCTCTGGGCACCCCTAGTAGTACGTAATGAATATTTTTTATTTTCATAATAGGACTTAAGTGTGAGAATGTAAAGACAAATAATTCAACAGATTGTATTTTTTTCAAGATAATAAAATGAATCAAAAGGATGTTCGGCCTTGTTATGCTTTACATATTTTCATTCTGTGCTATAGTTAAAATGATTTTAAATTGCATATATTTTTGAATTTCACTAGGGGAGCCAATGGCTGAGATGGAACTTTTGTTCTGAACCCTTTGAACCTGATCTGGACAAAACCAGCGGAGGGAAGTTGAA
Source organism: Bacillota bacterium (assembly GCA_030705745.1). Taxonomy (GTDB): domain Bacteria; phylum Bacillota; class Bacilli; order Bacillales; family Cytobacillaceae; genus Neobacillus_A. The sequence goes on from JAUZPT010000136.1 coordinate 6,868, forward strand.
AGCACGATTTGTCTTCTTTATGGCATTGAATTCAACCCGCCCATTTTTTCCGAAAAATGAGTGGGTTTTTATTTTGCGGAAATTGGTTCTGAACCACATTGTCATAGCAGAAATTAACTTTTTTTAAAAGGTAATCTGTTTTATAGGAGTGAGAGCATGATCGCTTTGTCTGAAGAATTACTTGGGAAAATTTCGAAAGAGGTTGAAGCAAGGGAAGAGGAACTGCTCAAACTTTTGTCTGAACTTGTATTCTTTCCAACCGTAAGTCCTCCCGCGCGCAACACAAAGGTGATTCAGGATTTTATAGAACGGAATTTGAATGACATGGGGTTTCACACGGAAATGTGGGATGTTTATCCGAATGATCCGAATGTGGTTGGCATTTTATCGGGTCAATCACCACAGCACTATAATAGTTTGATTGTAAACGGCCATGTAGATGTAGCTGAAGTTGGAGATGATAAAGAATGGGATTCTTCTCCTTTTACTGCACGTGTCAAAGATGGCTCTATTTATGGGCGCGGTGTGGCTGATATGAAAGGTGGAATCGCCTCTTCACTAATGGCGATTCGAATTTTACAAAATCTTGGCATTCAGCTTCAGGGGGATCTTCAATTTCAATCAGTGATA
>JAUZPT010000137.1 GCA_030705745.1 Bacillota bacterium
CGGTTACGGGGATTGAAGAATGCTTACGAACAGGTTCTTCTTACTGCAGCTTGCCAAAATCTAAAAAAGATTGCAACACACTTAGCCAGGTCGGAAAAGGTGTGTTGCAATTCTTTAGGTAGAGTTGCCTCCTGTTGACCGGAGCTGAAATCAACAGGCCCATTATCAAGGACTATCACTAAATTAAATAGTAAGATTCTGAGAAAATAAAAAATTGGAGAGAAAATACTCCTTTCTCGCCAATCTGAGACGCAGATTAATCTGCGTCTTTTCTTTCTAAGAATAAGTAGGCTTTGATAAATTTGCTTAATTGACGGCTAACAGGGCAGTCATGGTGGAATAACTAAATCAAACTACAAGGGTGGTGAAAAAATGGCTAAAAATAAGAATAACCAATTTAAGAAAAATAAAAAGGCTCTACCGAAAACAGATGTAGAATTTGCGGGAAATGGACTTGAAAAGATAGCATTAAAAGCCCAAAAAGGTCAAAATAAATAAACAAAAAGGGATAGTTAATCTATCCCTCAAAGCTTTAAATTAAAAAACTGTCTCCATTTTTATGAGACAGTTTTTTAATATATTTAATTATGAAAGCCAATGAACCAATGCTCCGATGACTACTATCGCACCGATGATCATTAATATTGTTCTAATCATTTTAACACCTCATTCAATTTTAAATCTGAAACGTTTCTGAAGTATTCAAAAATCGTTTTGGACTGATTTTAAGAATAGATACATGTCCTGTACAAACATCGCTGATTAAATTCAAATGTTCTTGCACATTTTGACCCTCGACGATAATTTTGAGCGTCGTTTGGGAATGCAGAGTTAATAGGAACGAAACAAGTTTTGGTAAACTAGAAGCATCCACTGCTTTATGCTTACTGTATAAAATAGTAGACCCATTAAATTGTTTGGAAGCTTGAAAAATTTCAAGCATTTTCTTCATAGTAAACTTGTTTCGAACGATGACATTTGTTGATATAATTTCCTTCACCATTCTCGTCTCCTTTGTGGTTTCGATTAGTTTCTCGTTACTTGTTATTTACCCACTAGAGTAAAGAGTAAACCAGCAAGCAAGAAAACATAGAATTAAAAGGCTATTGGGCGCCGGAATTAGTGCGAATTGTCAATCTTTATGGGTGAATGTATAGTAGAGATATTAAGGAAGTCCTATTATTTAATAATAGAAGGGAGAAATCGACTTGCTTACGTTGATAAAAAATGGAGAAATATATGCTCCCCACTACTTAGGGAAAAAGGATCTGCTAATTGTTGACCAAAAAATCGGCTTTATTTCCGAACAAATTACAATTCCTGAGAACTTCGTTGACATAACTGTTCTGGATGCAGAAGGGAAATTAGTTGTTCCTGGCTTCATCGATGCACATGTACATATTACCGGTGGAGGTGGCGAAGGAAGCTTTCACACAAGAACTCCAGAGCTTCAATTGACGGATGCGACCTTGTCCGGCGTTACAACAATAATAGGCGTGATTGGAACAGATGGAACAACACGAACGATGTCCAATTTGATTGCCAAAGCACGTGGGCTAGAAGAAGAAGGCATCACTTGTTTTGTCCAAACAGGCTCTTATCAAGTGCCATTAAAGACGTTGACTGGCAAAATTGAAGACGACATCATTCTTGTTGATAAAATAATTGGCGTTGGCGAAGTGGCCATCGCAGATCATCGATCTTCACAGCCGACAGTTGAAGAAATGGCAAAAATTGCTTCCGCTGCTCGCATTGGAGGCTTGCTTTCAGGCAAGGCTGGCATAGTTAATGTCCATGTTGGTGACAGCTATGATCATTTAAAAGTGATTGAAGAAGTCGTTGAGAGAACAGACATACCGATTAGGCAGTTTTATCCAACACATATCAATCGAAATCCTCATCTTTTTGAAGAAGGAATACGGTTTGCCAAAAAAGGAGGATATGTTGATTTTACGACGAGTACAATTCCAAAGTTTTTTGATGAGGGAGAAGTAAAGTGCAGTATCGGTTTAAAGCGAATGCTAGATATGCAAATCGATATTTCGCAAATTACATTCACTTCCGATGGACAGGCAAGCCTTCCGGATTTTGATGAATTTGGGGAATTGCTCGGACTAAAGTTAGGGAAAGTTGAAACGTTGTTCAAGGAAGTCAGGGCAGCTGTACTGGAAGAAGGAATTCCTCTTGAAGTTGCATTAAGAGTAATTACCCAGAACCCGGCAACGATTTTAAAATTAAATAAAAAAGGAATGATCTCTGAAGGAAAGGACGCAGACTTAGTACTTTTGAATAAAGAAGATTATTCGATTAATACTGTTTTTGCATTGGGAAAACGAATGGTAGAGGACGGAAAAGCAATCGTTAAAGGAACGTTTGAGTAAACTTCTAAATGGGCCCATACGGGTCTTTTTTCGTGAAATAAAAACGATCAAATTTATTTAACAAAAAATGAACGAAATCTATTGGGTTACGTCTTATGATTAAAGAGAGAAGAATGGAAACGGGATGACGGGGGAAGAGAGGCTTAGAATGAATGGACGAAACGATTAAAAGTGCGAAAGAAGGAGATCATCTTGCATTTGCCATCCTGTTTAAAGAAAATTATCCATTCCTTGTAAAGTATTTGATGAAAATTACGATGAATCCGGATATGGCAGAAGAATTGGCCCAGGAAACGATGGCAAAATGCGTCCAAAAGCTTCATTTATATAATGGCCAATCCAAGTTTTCAACATGGCTGATTTCGATTGCCACGAATACTTACATTGATCAGTGCCGAAAGAAAAAAAGAGAAAAAAACTGGCTTGGTCAGGAAGAAACGTTTCGAAAGATGAAGTGGCATTTCGAAAGCAGGAATGAGGAATGGAATGACGCTATGGAGGCATTGGGGAAAATGCCTGAAGAGATTCGAGTTCCAATTATTTTAAAGCATTATTATGGTTACTCATATGAGGAGATTGGTGAAATGTTGAAAATTTCACCAGGTACGGTCAAGTCCAGAGTGCATAACGGCATAATCTCAGTCAGAAAGGAGTTGAAAATCGATGAAGAAATGGAAGGTTATACCTCTAGAAAGCGAACAAATGGATTTGAAGGATTATAGGGCAATTGATGAAATCAATCGAGGATTAGAACAAATTGATCAGTTTCCAGTGTATACGCCAGACATTCAATGGTTTGAACAAATGATTACTGTTCAAAAACAGTTATCCATGAAAAAATTAGTCAAAGATTTTACTGTTTTCATATTAATCGCACTGTTTATCTTAAGTGGTATCATAGTCTCGCTCTATCATAATCCGTTTATCTTCATTGTTCTCCAAATTCCTGTAATTGTTTTTATCGCTTCATATACAGGTATGCGGTTTGTTAAGAAGGTGAATGAGGCATGAATAGACACTTGACGCCTTCTTTAATCGTTTTGTTGGCAGTTATTTTGTTGGCTCAAAGCATTTTTTTATTTTTAAATGCCAGGAAACATAATCATAATTACTGGCTCTGGGGAATCATTGGGCTCTTTCAGGCACCAATACCAATTCTTTTGTATTTAATTTTCGTTCGAAAAATCTTGCAAAAAAACAAGTGAGATAGGGAGTGGGGCGGAATGATAGTCGTAACCATGGAAACGGTGCCCGGGATGGAAATAAAAAGATGCTTTGGACTTGTAAAGGGCAGCACTGTCCAATCAAAACATATAGGAAATGATATTATGGCAGGATTAAAAACGATTATTGGCGGAGAAATTAAAGAATATACGGAAATGCTCAATGAAGCTCGGCAAAAGGCAATCGGAAGAATGGAGGATGAAGCAAGAGCGTTGGGTGCGAATGCGATCATCGCCATGAGAATTGCAACTAGCTCTGTCATGCAGGGGGCTTCTGAAATTATTACGTATGGAACAGCTGTCTATGTAGAATAAAAAGGTTGATAACGAATATATTTATTTTTAGAAAATTGGGAATTGACTTTGTGATAAGCAGATGATAATCTACAAAAGAAGAAAAATAAGGAAAAGGAGGGTAACGACATGTTGATCAAAGTGGCTGCTTTTTCAATGAAAACTGAATATGACATGGACGGAGCCTGTCCTACACCAATTCCTTTTTTATAATTGATTACATTATTCTTAAAAGGTTTGGCACAGACTGCGTTCGCACGTAAACGTATTCTGTGCTTTTTTGTCTCTTTTCACTTTATTTAAAAGTTGGGGCATGTCGCATAGCTGCGGTATGCTTTTTTGTATTCTGGGAAATCCGGACTTCGATCCGCTTTCAAATAAAATTCAGGAGGAATTTCAAATGAGCATTGGAAAGGAAATCAATTTATCTTATCGAGCACGTGATCTCGATGGTGGTTAGTGGATGGAAGAAAGGAGCTGGAAAAAATGTTCGAGGTATTAAAAAAATTAAGCTGGTTTTTTAAAGAAAATTGGAAACGATACACACTTGCTGTATCTTTGCTGGTCTTTGTAGGTTTGTTAGACGTAATCCCGCCAAGACTTGTAGGAATGGCGATAGACGATATTCATATAGGCAGCATGACAACTCAAAAAGTGTTTCATTACATCAGTTATTTATTGTTACTGCTCGTTATGTCTTATTCGATTTCGTATGTATGGATGTATAAATTATTTGGAGGAGCTTTCCTCGTAGAACGAAAGCTTCGTTCCCGGTTCATGGCGCATTTGCTAAAAATGACGCCGACTTTTTTTGAGAAAAATAGAACAGGAGATTTAATGGCTCGGGCCACAAATGACTTAAAAGCTATTTCCATAACCGCGGGGTTTGGCATTCTAACCCTTGTCGATTCAACTGCATGGATGCTTACACTTCTTTTGACAATGACTATAACAATCAGTTGGAAACTTACACTTGCTTCCATTATTCCTTTGCCTTTCATGGCTTTACTGATGAAAATTTACGGTAAAAAAATTCATGCGAAATTTACAAGTGCCCAAGATGTTTTTGGCGAGTTAAATGACCGTGTCCTTGAATCCATTGCTGGTGTGCGGGTCATCCGCGCATATGTCCAGGAAAAAGCAGATGAACAACGATTTCATCAGCTGACTGAAGAAGTTTTTAATAAAAATATTGATGTTGCAAGGATCGATTCATTATTTGGCCCAACAATTAAGGTATTGGTCGGACTCAGTTATTTAATCGGTCTTGGCTATGGTGCATATCTTGTATTCCATCAGTCCATTTCTCTGGGTGATCTCGTTTCTTTTAATGTGTATCTTGGGATGCTTATTTGGCCAATGTTTGCCATCGGAGAATTAATCAATGTCATGCAAAGGGGAAATGCCTCGCTCGATCGCGTTACAGAAACGATCAGCTACGAGCAGGATGTTAAGAATCCAGAAAACCCTGTTTCGGTTGTTAATGCAGAAAGCATCGAATTTGAAGGTGTTACGTTCCGATATCCTTCATCAAAAAGCGATAATCTTGTAGATGTGAATGTTCAGCTTTATCATGGCCAAACTCTTGGAATCGTTGGAAAAACGGGAAGCGGAAAAACGACATTCATTAAACAGCTTTTAAGGGAATATCCAGCCGGTACAGGAGAAATCACCATTTCAGATGTTCCAATCGACCAACAAAGTCTCGAGCAGGTTCGAGCATGGATTGGGTATGTACCGCAAGATCATGTTCTTTTTTCCCGAACCGTAAAAGAAAATATCCTCTTCGGAAGAAAGGATGCAACTGACCAGGAATTGCAAGAGGCCATCGATTTGGCAGCTTTTCGAAAGGATCTTGAAATGCTATCAGAAGGTCTTGAAACACTTGTGGGTGAAAAAGGAGTTTCTCTTTCTGGTGGCCAAAAGCAGCGTATTTCGATAGCGCGTGCGTTAATAAAGAATCCTGAGATCCTTATTTTGGACGATTCTTTATCGGCGGTGGATGCAAAAACGGAAAAACGAATTATCGATAATATTCGAAAAGTCAGAAGTGATAAAACGACAATCATCTCCACACATCGAATGTCAGCCGTTCAGCATGCCGATCATATCATCGTCCTTGATGATGGTAAGGTCATTGAGGAAGGGACGCATGAAGAGTTGATGGAAATGAAAAGCTGGTATAAAGAGCAATTTTTACGGCAGCAAGTTGAGAATAAGGATGAAGAGGAGGTGACAGCATGAAAACAGGGAGAAAACTACTTTCCTATGCTTTAATTTACAAAAAAATCGTTATTGCTGCATTGGTAATGTTGACAATTTCTGTAGCAGCGGATTTGACTGGACCATTCATCGCCAAAAAAGTAATTGACGAACATATTTTAGGCATCGAGTCCATCTGGTATGAGACAGGCAAGGGAAATATGGCTGTGAATTATGACGGTCATTACTATAAGCGGGCTACCTACTTTGACTCACACGAAGCAAGAGGTAGAAAAGCTCGCGTTTTGCAAGTTGGAAAAGATTTTGTCCTTATTCATCGGGATTTAAGCTTTGATGGTAAACGAAGCCTGAAAGATGGAGTATTAACGGTCCAAAATGGCAGGAAGGTGTATACGTACAAAGCAAGCGTGATAAGTAGCAGCGATTTAATTGCTTTCTCGCAGCCAGAGATCCCAAAGATTATTCAGCTTTTAGGAGTCTATTTCGGCTTGCTCGTGGTGTCGTCCGCCTTTCAATATTTTCAAAGGCTACTTTTGCAGACATCAGCAAATAGAATTATCCAGAAAATGCGCGAAGACATTTTTGGACATATTCAGAAGCTGCCGATTCGCTTTTTTGATAATCTGCCTGCCGGGAAAGTGGTTGCAAGAATTACGAACGATACTGAAGCGATTCGTGAGCTTTATGTTACTGTGCTGTCAACGTTTTTTACGAGTGCCATCAATATTGCAGGCATATTTATCGCGCTGTTCATTTTGAATCCTGTACTCGCGGCGGTTTGCTTGGTGCTGCTTCCAATTCTTTATGTTTGGATCATTTTCTACAGAAAATACGCATCAAAGTACAATCATGTTATTCGTTCCAGAGTAAGTGATATCAACGGCATGGTCAACGAATCGATCCAGGGCATGAATATTATTCAAGCTTTTGGCAGAGAGAAAGAAACACAGGCAGAGTTTGAAAAGCTGAATTCTGATCATTTTTCTTATCAAAATAAATTGCTGAGTTTAAATTCGATGACCTCACATAATCTTGTCGGCGTACTCAGAAATCTTACGTTTATGGCTTTTATCTCATATTTTGGCTTCCAGTCCTTATTGCCCGGTGTTGCCATTTCTTTAGGTATGCTATATGCGTTTGTCGATTATATCAACCGGCTGTTTGAGCCAATTCAAGGGATTGTCAATCAGCTCGCTAATTTGGAATCGGCGCTTGTAGCTGGTGAGCGTGTTTTCGAACTCCTTAATGAACCAGGCGAAGACGTCAGCATCGAACAAATTCCAAGATACAATGGAAATGTGAGCTTCAAAAAGGTTTCGTTCGGTTACAAGGAAGATGACTATGTGTTGAAG
>JAUZPT010000138.1 GCA_030705745.1 Bacillota bacterium
TCTTCTGCAAGCGGTTTGGGATTCCAAAATAGACTCGATTTCAAGGAAAGTTTTAGATAACTTTTTAAGTGATGATCGAGCACCTGATCAAGTGTGAAATAGCTCAAAGCGCGAATTCGCGCTTCTTCACCCAGCTCATAGCGCAGCGCGTCATTTGTCAAAAGCTTCAGAAGGCCAGTGGCCAATTCAGACGGATTTCGCGGCTCGACCAAAATGCCCGTGTCTCCCAACGCTTCCCTGATCCCACCAACATCAGTCGTCACGACAGGTTTACCCGTCATCATCGCTTCCACGACGGAGTATGGGAACGCTTCAGAGATACTCGACAACGCGATGACATCACCCGAATGATACGCTTGAACGATATTGCTTAAATGGCCTGCAAAAATAAACGTATCCTCAAGAAGCAATTCCTCCCGCAATGCCAGGCATTCTTCGTAATACGTTGGTACCGAAACCGAGCCGTACACAATGAATTTAACATTCGGTATCTTTTTTCTGACTTCCGCCGCCGCGCGAATCAGCGTCATAATATCTTTGATCGGGTCAATCCTCGCCACGGTTACTACTGTCGGTACCATGGTTTTGACATTGAAATTTTCTAAAAAAAGATTTTTATCAACGCCGTTATAAATGACCTCGATTTTCTCTCGTTTCACGCCCAACTTCGTTTCCCACCGTGTATTGTAATGACATACAGGAGAAACCTGATCGGCAAAATAATAATTGATAGCCGTCACTGAATGTATCAATTGAATCAAAAAAGTATTTAAATAGGATGATAGCTTTCTTTTACCTAATGATAAATATTGTTCACGTAAATAGACACCGTGTTCGGTGAGCATAAAAGGAGTATTGTATTCAAGCTTGGCCAGGACACAAGGAATACCGCAAAAAGCAGCGGCTGAGGAATGAGTGACGTGTACTCGTGGAATGGGGGTATTTAAGATCGTCAAAAACCGATAAATCCATCCCAGGCTTTGAATCATTCCATACACGTCGGGCTGAGAAATCGTGGAATCTTTTTCATTCGCCTTGTTAATGACGATTTCCTTAAAAAGCTCCCATGTTTCTTCCGATTTAAAACTTACTTTGTATTCATATTCCTGAAAAAACTTGTGCATTTTTAACAGAAAGCGGCCGAAATTTTCAGGATCCTTTTTCGTGCTTAGTATTTCGAGTATGAGTTCTTTAAATAAAGGAAGGAAAACCTGATTGATCGCCAGGGAATTCGTTCGCTTTTTTTTCAAATACGTCAGTGAAAAAGGAATCGACAAATGCTCGCTCGGCTCTTCCGTTCCCCAAAGAGGCATTTTAATTAATTTTGTACGTTCAGGCATGTTGAATTTTTGCGTGACAAAAGGGTCCATCATGACGCTGTAAACAGAGTACTCTACGTCCTCGAGCTTTTGCACCAAAATATCACACCATGTACTGACCCCGCCCTGATTGTGGGGATATGTTCCTTCCGTCGTCAAAAGCACTTTTAACTTACCCATTATCCCACCTGCATTTTTAGAATAAACATGATATTTCTCCGTACCTCTGTCTTTACACTTATCTTTATTATACAACACAAAATTAAATTTTCTATCAATAATTGCACTGTAAGATCTTCCATTTATCATATTTTTCATAATTTTTAGTTTTTTAATTACAGAATTTATTTTCCTATAAAAACAAGCTTCCCTTTTCACGGAAAGCTCATTTTTTTCATTTCCTCTCATATGAGAAACAGCTTGTTACCTGCTCCCTTAATTTAAGGAACCTAGGGAAATATATTTCACCTCTAAATATTCATCCATTCCAAAATGTCCACCTTCACGTCCAAGGCCACTTTCTTTATAGCCTCCAAAAGGGGCTTGGGCGGTCGAAGGAGCACCGTCATTAATCCCAACGATACCATATTCCAATGAATCAGCTACATGCATCGCTTCACTAATGTTTTCTGTAAAAACATAGGCTGCAAGCCCGTATGGACTGTTATTTGCACGCTGAATGGCTTCATCGATTGTCTTAAAGGTAGTAATCGGGGCTAATGGGCCAAACGTTTCTTCATTCATGCAAATCATATCATCAGTAGCCTGAACGATAACCGTTGGTTCCATAAAGTACCCTTTGTCCTCCATAATCGATTTGCCGCCGGCTGCGAGCTGCGCCCCTTTTCTTAACGCATCTTCAATATGTGCTTTCACTTTTTTCACAGCACTTTCGTTAATGAGGGGACCGATATCTACGCCTTCTTTCAATCCGTTCCCAATCACAAGTCGAGAAACCTTTTTCGTAAACTGATCAATAAACTCCTGTGCAATGGTTTCTTGAACATAAATACGATTTGTACATACACAAGTTTGGCCTGCATTACGGAATTTCGAATGGATTGCACCATCTACTGCTTTTTCAATATCCGCATGAGAGGATACGATGAAAGGGGCATGCCCCCCCAGCTCCAAGGAAATTTTTTTCATCGTGTCAGCCGCTCCACGCATTAAGAGCTTTCCTACCGGGGTAGACCCGGTGAATGTAATCTTTCTTACACGAGTATCCGCTTGCCAGGCATTTGCAATCGCTGCTGCATCCCCTGTTATTAAATTCAACACACCCTTTGGAATCCCCGCTTGTTCTGCAAGTTCTACAAGCTTTAAGGCTGTGTATGGTGTTTCTTCAGACGGTTTTAATACAACCGTACAGCCGGCCGCCAAAGCCGGGGCAAGTTTTCGGGTAATCATCGACGCGGGAAAATTCCATGGTGTAATGGCAGCTACAACTCCAACAGGTTCTTTTTTTACGAAAATTCTTTTTTCATTAGAAGAAGCGGGTATCGTTTCTCCATATACTCTTTTCGCTTCTTCTGCATACCAGGACACGAAATCGTTGGCATAACGAATTTCCCCTTTCGCTTCCTTCAGAGGCTTTCCCTGTTCCTTTGTCATAATTTGTGCTAATAAATCCAAGTTTTCCTCAATTAAAAAATGCCATTTATAGAGAAACTTACTTCTTTCTTCGGCTGTTTTTTTTGACCAGCTTCTAAAGGCTTTATAGGCTGCATCCGCGGCCTGTTTCGCTTCCTGATCGCCTCCACTCGGGATATAACCGAGAATTTCTTTTGTAGCAGGATTAAATACAGGTAATTTGTCAGTCGTTTCAATCCATTGACCGTTCAAATAATTCTTTTCAATAAACATTCGCGCACCTCCAATTCGTATAAATCCAGAACCCCTAAAACAAAAGGCGTAAGCGCCCTGTTTAGCCCCGACAAGCGCTGGAGGGCCTGGCGGTGAAGTCGTTCTTTGACTTCATCGTCAGGACCGAAGCGACCTCGAGGGGCTGGGCGGTGGAGCTGGATTACAATAAATTCTTCCGAGTTATCCACACCTGTAAAATTTATAATTTCCTAGACGATTAAAAATACTCCGATGCCTGCGCATCGAAGTATGTCAAACAAGGCTTATTTCAATACCTTTAAAAGCTCGTTAGCCATCGCTTCGGATGATGCAGGATCACGGCTTGTCACGATCTGGCTGTCTGCCCAAATCGCTAATTGCTTGGTGTCTAAATCTGAAATATATTCTCCAACTTTAGCCAACTCTTGTTCCACACTATACGGTAAAAATTCAAGAACCTCTTTCGGTTCATAAGCATCAGGATATGCCGTTACTTTTTTGCCTGCAATAATTGATTTTCCGTCTTCACGGTACGTGAATGCCAAAACAGATGGCGCATGACATTCAGCGCCGATAATCCCGCCTTTGTCATACATTTCATTAATCAACCGATGTGCATGTGGATCATACGATACATCGAACATTGGTCCATGTCCGCCAACAAAAACAATCGCATCGTAATCAGCTGCGCTTAAATCCGCAAGACGCAATGTATCCTTCCAGCGACCCAATTTTTCGAATTCCTTAGACTCACCTTTCGGATCCATTTCATCAATCAAGCTAAATTGGTCCACTGTTCCATCTCCACCCTTTGGAGAGGCGATCGTTACTTTATGCCCGGCTTCTTCGAGTCTATTTAAAGGAACGTGAAATTCCTCTGACCAATAACCTGTACGGTAGCTTTTTACTTGAATGCCATTTGAAATGACCATTAATACATGTGCCATATGATTACCTCCAGCGTTTTATATTTAAAAAAGTGTTCTTTATTTGTTTTTCGATACAACCATAGGTTATCATCGATTGTGACAATTATGTACTTCCCTTATCTTTCAGGGATAAAACAAAAAGTTATGGGGGATGGATGTTGAGAATCGAATGGTTAGAAGCCTTTCTTACGACAGTTAAAACCAAAAGTTTAACCAAAGCGAGTGAATCCCTTCATATGAGCCAGCCAGCATTAAGTAAACAAATTCGAAAGCTTGAGGAGGATATCGGAGCGGAGCTCTTTATCCGATCGGCTGCAGGAGTTGAATTAACAAATGCCGGGGAAATCCTGCTGAAGAGGGGCGAAAATATTGTGAAGGAAGTTCAATCTATCCGTAGAGAAATTGCACTTTCACACGAAATAGAACACATAACGATCGGGACTTGGCCTAGCTTAGCCACTTCGTTCGTCCCCTATAAATTGGCAAATATTGAAGATTCTCGTTTACAAAAAAAATTTAACTTAAAAATTTCTCACAGCTTTGTTGACTTAATAGACGGATTACAACGGGGCGAGATTGATGTCGCGCTTTTTGATGACAGCGAAATTCAACACTCCTTTTTTTCCAAACCATTATTTACGGAAACATTTAAATTGTTCATTAACAGCAAACATCCCCTTGCCATTAATAAGAACTCCATTACCTTTAATGAGATAAAAAATGAATCCTTCGTGGTTTTGCCACCAACGTGTGATGCGAGAATATTATTAGAAAGATCCTTCCGCCAAAAAGGAGAAGAACTTCATGTTGCTTCTGAAATCGATTTTGGTCAGAGCATTTTAGGCTTTATTTCTGCTAACCTCGGCATGGCGATATTGCCTGCAATATTTGAAAATATGTTGAACTCCGCAATCGTAAAAGCGATCCAGATTACAGATTTCAATGTTGAAAGAAGTGTCTCCATTATTGCAAGAAGCGAAGAGATCGGCAAAAGAATCTACTCCATTTTGAAATAGAAATCCTGATATAAAGCTGTCCTACTGTGTGTTTGGTTGCGCTTGAGTAAAGGATATTTGAGCGCAACTTTATGTTTTATGCTAGGAACACAGCTTTTGCTCTAATTTTATGCACAAAAAAAATTGCCTCATCGGCAACTATGAAGGCAAACTCATCTTTTTTAAGAAATTAATCAATCGATTGATTAAAACGTCATTTCTCCTTGCGTTACGTACTTTTACTAGTTTCATGGGGTTTAACCGTTTACCCCGTCCTTAAAATTTTTGTTCCAATTCTTATCTCCTGAATGTTCGAAGTCCTGGGTCGTCCTTTCCAGAACATCCAGCATCCAGCGTTTCGTTTCATGGATCGTATTATAGAAGGTTTTTTCCTCGACACCGGATGTTTTTATTCCAGCCAGGGCATCCGACGCAACAAGGCGCCGGTGCTCTTCCGCTTTCTTGTCATACTCATCAAAGACATGTTGTACAAACTTGACAAGGTCTCGATGCTCCTTCGAGATTCGCTGTTGAATCTCATTGAATCTTTTGTCCATTTATACATACCCCCTTTGCGTTTATAGTGAGTATAGTATCAATTTTCAATAATATGTCTGGTTTTTTCAAAGGCTCACACGGTTCTTCCCATAATTCCTGACCTGCATACTCTTAAATAAGAGGATGTAAAGGCCCACACTGATTAACATACAAAAAAAGACGAATCCAAATACACCAATCGCTGAAAGCGAGGTAGAAAGAATGACGGTTAGTGGCGCAAGAAACCGTCCAATTGAGTATTGCAGATTGGAAGCCCCCATGTATTGGCCGCGCGCTTTTTCCGGTGCATATTTGCTGACAAAGCTGCTCGTTACTGGTGCATTCATTATTTCACCAATCGTAAATATGAAAGTAAAGATAAATAATAACCATATGTTCGTCGTAAATCCGACCAAAAACATGCCAAATCCAAAGATGAAAGAGGAAAGTACGAATGTATTTCGGTCACTCCAATGCTCAAACCATTTTGTGACGGGAATGACACATAGCACAAACATAAGGCCATTTAATCCCATGATCCAGCCGAATACCTCCAGGTTACTAAGCTCAAGTGACCAATTGTCCCACGAAAACAGCGTCTGTGACGGAACCATCTCCTTGACGTATACAGCCAAATACAAATTTAACTGTTTAAATCCAATAGTGACAAAAACGCCCGCCAAAATATAAAGTGCAAAGATTTTATCGTAAAATATGATTTTATAATTTTTCCCCTGTTCTTTTAAAACCGAGCTAAATGTATGAGACTGTACCGATTTTTTTGCTGAAGCCGGAATTGTCTCCCGAATCATAAAAAAGATGGCGATCGAATAAATCAATGTGACCAATGTACACGTCCACAGCAGTTCGCTCCGGTAATGGAAGAAAAAAATGGAACCGAGCATCGGCCCAAAGACGGCCCCAATATTTATGGCCGTGACAAAGGTGGCAAAAACATTTCGCAAATCCTTCTCGGGTGTAAGATCCGCCACCATCGCCGAGCTTGCCGGCTGGTAAATCGATCCACCAAAACTGATTCCCATATACGCGAAATAGTCGAACCAATTCCCAATAGACAATGCAAAGAGTGCAAACATACCCGCTTGCATAAATGCACCCACTAACATTGTTGATCGCCTGCCCCAACGATCCGAAAGAAAACCTCCGAGGAGACTTCCGATAATCCCCATCAGCGGGGGAACGGACATTAGCAACCCTGCGGTACTTTTTCCGAATTTATCACTAAAGTATAAAGTCAAAAACGGAAAATACATCCAAAATAATGTATTAAAGAGCGTCTCACCAATCAGTCGGACTTTAAGATTAATATCCCATGTGAGTATTTTCAATCTGTATTTCCCCTTTCAAATTTACCTTGGCCAGGTAACTTTATTTTAAAGAGTAATTCACAGAATATATAGACTTATAATAATCTTTAGTTTATAATATCATTATTAGGGATAGAAAAAAGCTACCCCTCGCTTAAATTGCGACTTTTTTAAGGAAACGGCACATATTGTGTCTTTTTTTGTGCCTTCAGAAGCCAAAAATCAGCTCCCACTTGCCTATTTGCACCTTAATTTACTTCGCTATATCCTAACCCTTCGATGAAATCTCAAGATATGTTGTTTCCTTAAAAAGAGTTTGATATTCTCTCAATTCATTACTAATGTGTCCTTCAGTACCGCCTTCGCCAGTTATTCTAAATGATAAAAATAAGGAATCCATTTTACAACGGATTCCTGTACAAGTATATTTAGTTGAATTTTTTCTAATTATTCAGCGGATTTAATATTTTCCTCTTTAGTAAAACCTTGAGCAATTGCCCCCA
>JAUZPT010000139.1 GCA_030705745.1 Bacillota bacterium
AATTTCAGGACCGGCATGCAATAAAAGCGTGTAGTCGGCTTCACGAGACAGTGTAGAGCCCGGAACATTTGTAATTGTGAGTGCACGGTAGCCAAGTTCTTTTACTTGTACGAGCACTGAACGGCTGTCTGCAGTTTCTCCGCTTTGCGAGATGAAAATGAACAAAGGATTCTCGGATAATAATGGCATATTGTAGCTAAATTCACTGGCAACATGAACTTCAACCGGAATCTTTGCCATTTTTTCGATGAACTGCTTGCCTACAAGGCCGGCATGATACGAAGTACCGCAAGCAATAATGTAAATGCGATCTGATTGATTCATCGCTTCAATGATCTTCGCATCGATCGTCAATTCACCTTGCTCGTTTTGATACTTCTGAATGATTTTGCGCGTCACAAGCGGCTGCTCATCGATTTCCTTCAACATATAGTGAGGATATGTGCCCTTTTCAATATCGCTTTCATCAAGCTCAGCTGTATAAGGTGCACGCGTAATCGTTTCACCACTCAAGTTTTTAATTGTAACTTTATCTTTTTGAACGATTACGATTTCCTTATCTGTTAACTCAACAAATTGGTCCGTTACTTGAATCATTGCCATTGCATCGCTCGCAACTACGTTGAAGCTTTCCCCAAGTCCGACAAGAAGCGGGCTTTTATTTTTAGCCACATAAATTGTCTCGTTGTTTTCCTCATCCAAAAGGGCAAGCGCATAGGAACCTTTCAAAAGCGTCAGCGTTTTGCGGAACGCCTCTTCTACTTCCATCCCTTCCTTCACGAACAAATCGAGCATTTGCACGATGACTTCCGTATCTGTATCACTTACAAGCGTCACATCTTTCAAGTATTCGCGCTTTAAAAGATCGTAGTTCTCAATAACGCCATTATGCACGAGCGTGAAACGGCTTGATGAACTTTGATGAGGATGTGCATTTTTTCTGCTTGGCACGCCGTGAGTAGCCCAACGAGTATGACCAATACCTGTATTGGCATCTACTTCTTCATCCACAATATTGCGAAGGTCGGCAATCCGTCCCTTTTCTTTAAAAACGTGAACACCGCCCGCGTTCATTACAGCGATACCGGCAGAATCGTAACCTCTATATTCAAGCTTTTCTAGACCTTTTAATAAAATTTCCTTTGAATCTTTATTTCCGATATATCCAACAATTCCACACATTTATCCGTTTCCTCCCTAATATAGGGGCAAGAAAGCACGGAGGCACATCCTGCCCCCTTATCTCCATTATTTTTGATGTCTTAATCCCATATACGTACAGTTAGTATGTGCATATTCTTCTCTTTGTCCACCTGGTTGCCCGAGCGTTTTATAGAAGAATTTTCGGTTGTGCGTTCAACCGGGAGGCATCCGCCGAAAAATCGATAAACCTCCACCTCGTCAACTAATCACTCATCTCTGGATTAGTCCTGGCGCTTATTACCCTTAACTCCTCACGATCCTCCCTTCCTTTTTTGAATAAAAATAATTAAGCAGTAAAACAGGATTATCTTACAATAAATATATCTGTTCGTCAAGAAATGCACCAAATGACAAATAACGAAAGATTTACCAAATTCGGTATTTTTTCAAAAAGAATCCTTATAAAAAAATATGCATAGAGGAGCGCTTCTGTTCCTCTATGCATATTTTATGATTCGTTTTACCTGTAATCTTTTGACCCTATTCTTCCGACAATCCCATTTCGTCCTTAACGACAGCAGCAATTCGATTCACATAGTCGAGGCATTGTTCTTCGGAAGGAGCTTCCGCCATAACGCGGACAAGTGGTTCTGTTCCCGAAGGGCGAACAAGAATTCGGCCGTTTCCAGCCATCTCCGCTTCTACCTTTTCTATGATTTCTTTTACTTTTTCATTTTCTGTTACATGATATTTATCTGTTACTCGGATATTGACGAGCTTTTGTGGGAACTTTTTCATTTCCCCAGCAAGCTCGGACAAAGATTTTTTCGTCATTTTCATGATATTGACCAACTGCAAACCGGTTAACAGTCCATCGCCGGTTGTATTGTAATCAAGGAAAATAATGTGTCCCGATTGCTCTCCACCAAGATTATAGCCGCTGTTCTTCATCTCTTCAACCACATAACGATCTCCCACAGCAGTTGGGATGCTTAAGATTCCATGGCTTTCAAGCCCTTTGTAAAAACCAAGGTTGCTCATCACGGTAGAAACAACGGTTCCGTGCTTTAATCTGCCATGATCTTTCATAAACTTTGCACATATGTACATAATCTGATCGCCGTCGACAATTTGTCCCAATTCATCGATTGCGATTAAACGGTCACCATCACCATCAAACGCAAGTCCGACATTCGCCCCTTTTTCTTTAAGGAAAGCAGCTAGTGTTTCTGGATGGGTCGAACCGACTCCATCATTTATGTTCAAGCCATTTGGCGAAGCTCCCATTGTTGACAAGTCTGCGTCTAAATCGGCAAATAAATGAGCAGCAAGCGATGATGTCGCACCATGGGCACAATCTAGCGCAATGTGAATACCCGCAAAGTCTTCATCAACCGTTTGTTTTAAATATTGAAGGTATTTTTGGCCGCCTTCGAAATAATCGACAACCTGTCCAAGGTTTGCCCCTGTTGGACGAGGAAGTTTATCCTCTTCCATGTCCATCAACTGCTCAATCTCCAATTCTTGTTCATCCGATAGCTTAAAGCCGTCCGGACCGAAGAACTTTATTCCATTATCAGCAACCGGATTATGGGATGCAGAAATCATAACTCCTGCCTGCGCACCAAGTGCCTTTGTCAAATAAGAAACTCCAGGGGTTGAAATGACACCCAGCCTCATGACTTCTGCTCCGATGGATAGCAAGCCCGCAACTAGAGCCCCTTCAAGCATATGTCCAGAAATTCGTGTATCACGGCCAATAATGACCTTCGGACGTTCTTTGTCCTTAGTCAAAACATATCCGCCAAAGCGCCCTAATTTAAAAGCTAATTCTGGAGTCAACTCGCTATTCGCAACCCCTCGTACCCCATCCGTGCCAAAATATTTACCCATTCCATTATCGCTCCTTCTTACTTACTCTAACTTATACGCCCGTTTGGCTAATCGTCACTGTTGCAACTGTCTTGTTTAATTTCCAATTTACATTTGAAGGGCCACTCACCTGTATCTTCACATCGTGGTCGCCTTCAGTTAAATTAGACAAATCCACAAAAAGATTAAAATCATTTGTCTTCAATCTTTTAAGTATGTCACTTGGCCCATCCACTACCATGTCCACGCTCCCGGAAGCCGGGTCTTTGAATGCCGCCTTATATTGATTTCCAAGACCTTGTTGCTTGATCAAGAGTCCGCTAAGACCTTGAGTAGTTTCTTTTTTCACTTTTATTGTTGCTTTTACTAACTGCGGTGTGACTTTTATAATATCTTTTGGAATAATTACTGGCAACGTAAGAACTGTATCCCCAGTAATTTTACTTGTATCCACTTCAACCCTGACATTTGCAACTGCTTTAAGAATATCTTCATCACCAATAATCGTTGCATCCTTTACGTCAAGATCAATTGAATCGATTGCCAATCCAGGAGGAGGTGTTCCTTTTTCGACGATATCAATTGGAACAGTTTTGCTCGAACTTTTCACAGGGATAGTTACTCTTACTGTTTCAGGCTCCACGATTACTTCCAACTTATTAAGCTCTCTGTCCATTACCCGAATTCTTGCATCCTGCGTAGTCGTTTCATGAATTGAATTTTTTATGTCAGGTGTCGCCTTTACATAGGAAATGCGATCAATAACATCTTTTGCACCCGTAATTTTCACAAGGTTCGGTTCTACGATAGGCTCACCGGCAACATAACCTTCCTCAATTAGGTCGTTATTTAATTCCGCATCTACTTTAAATTCCTTTGTAACCTTTTCCTCGATTGAAACATTTGCGAAAGCCGGTTCAAGCGTTGCCTTTAATTGGCTAGATAAATTTTTGATTTGATATTTGACCGTTTGGGTTCCAACCTTTGCACCCGTTAAATCGACATACACTTCAAAATTCTTTAACGTTTTTGCAGACTGAACAAGGCCTTTCGAGCCGCTTACGGTGACGTCCACTGTATCCGGAATTCCCGAGACGACAAGATTATTCGTATCATAATAAGTCTTTACCGGCATCCCTTGGATCGTCTCCGTGTTTTGATCACCAGACAAGCTTACATCCGTCAGTTTATTTGCTCCCTGTGGAACGGCAGTATAGAGCAGGAATGCAAGGAGCAAAGCCAATATTTTTATAAACCAAGGGTTATCCATCAGTTTATCCATTATTCTTCCCCCTCCAATTCCAACGCACGGAAGAAGCTTGTTTATTTGTTTTCACAATCAATTCTTTTGTGAGTATTTCCTTAAACTCATCTGGACTCATATCGCGATGCAGCTCCCCGTTTTTCGCAAGAGAGATATTGCCAGTTTCCTCTGAAACAATAATCGTTATGCTATCCGTTACTTCACTGATTCCCAATGCAGCACGGTGTCTCGTCCCTAATTCTTTTGAGATAAATGGGCTTTCTGACAGTGGCAAATAGCAGGCGGCAGCGGCCACACTGTTTTTCTGAACAATGACGGCACCATCATGAAGCGGAGTATTAGGAATGAAAATATTAATCAATAATTCAGAAGAAATAATGGATTCCATTCGAATTCCTGTTTCTATGTAATCGCTCATTCCTGTTTCTCTCTCCAGCGAGATTAGTGCCCCAATTCGGCGTTTGGCCATATAGTCAGTTGCTTTCCAGATCGCGGTAACGGTTTTCTCTTGTTCCTCTTCTTCAGGCAAACTACTTCTGGAAAAAATCTTACCCCGCCCCAATTGTTCAAGCGCTCTTCTTAATTCTGGCTGAAAAATGATAATGATTGCCAGAAATCCCCAAGTAATAGCCTGTTCCATCATCCAGCTTAATGTTCTCAAGCCTAAATACTCACTGACCACTCTAACTAAAAGAATAACTAATATTCCCTTTAATAGCTGTACGGCCTTTGTCCCTCTAATCACCATAATCAGCTTGTAGATGACATACCAAACAAGGAGAATGTCAACAATACTAGCTAAATATTTCAATAACGTGAAATCGATTAACGGCATTGCTTCTCCTCCATCTATGTTTTTTTATCAAAATCAAAAATGTAGCGGAATAAATGTTGCCCAAAAAGCACACGCCAATAAGGACTTGTTTTTTTTACAATTCAGCCCGCCAATTTATTATCCTATGTAAGAAAACATACTATTTCAATTGATAATTATGTAAATGATATCCAATTATCACACTGGAAGTGAATTTCTTACTCATTATAACATAACTTTTGCCTTTACCCATTATATATACATATGTAAGATCAAGAATAGAAAACAAGCCACTTTTACTGTTGTGGCTTGTTTTCTTTCGAGCGATCCGGTTTGAGGACGTTGAATATATCCTTGACTGTTTTTTTCATATAATACCAAAGCCAATCAAATACTTCGTTTACTTCTTTAATTTCTCCGGTTACATGTCCTGCAGACGCCAAATACTTTTGGCCATTTATTACTGTGACGTCTCCTTTGACTTCACCTTCAATTTTCAGTTTACCATTTCGGACGACGATATCTCCATTTACTACTTTTCCTTTTGGAACAATTACGGTATTATTTTGTACAATTAAATTATTTCGTTTTGAGACAGAAAATTCGTGATCTTGATTCCATGTGGAAAACAAGCTTCCAACCATCATGATGAAAAATAATGAAGCCGCAGTTAATATTGGATGGTTTCTCATCCATCGTTGAAAACCAATTTTCCTCTTTTCCTTGGGCAGCCTGGACAATACATTTTCAGTAAAATCATCAGGAGTACGTATTTTCGAGAATCCTTGCACTAACGCTTCCGTTTTCTTTAATTCATAAAATAATTGCTCGCACTCCTTGCAATCCTGTAGATGTTTTTTTAATATAATTTCACTTTCGGTATCAATTTCTTCATCTAAATACTCATGCATAAACTCTATGATCTGTTCCGGACACTTCACTTTTTTCACCTCAAATCATACATGTTGTAGCTGTTTCCTTAATAAATCCCGTCCTCTATGTATTCTTGTTTTGACCGTTCCTAGCGGCAAATCGAGAATCTCACTAATTTCATTTAGAGATAAATCTTCTATATATTTCAATACGATTGCGATTCGATACTTTTCAGGCAATTTTAAGATTTCTTTTTGAATCGTATCCTGCAGTTCCATACTTTCCACTCTTGCTTCAGTCAAAGGATCCTCAGATGCAATTTGAGAATACATCGTTAATCCTTGTGTCCCGGAAACTTCCGCGTCTAAATAAAAATCCGGCTTCTTCCGTCTGATTCGATCGATGCAAAGGTTGGTAGCAATCCGGAATATCCATGTTGAAAATTTCAATTCAATATTAAAGCTGTTTATATTCACATAGGCACGAATGAAAGCCTCTTGCGCAGCATCCTCAGCTTCCTGACGATTTCCAAGAATCCGATAACAGACTTGATATAGACTGTCTTTGTATATCTCAACAATTTCTCCAAAAGCGTTCTGGTCGCCTTTTTTGACCTGTTTAACTAAATTTCTGACGCTTGCTTCCATTTCTTTACCTCCGCTCCAAATGCGGCTATACGATATACGAATCGATAGCGGAAAAGGTTTCAAACCACCGCAAATTTATTTGCACTTTTATTTTAACAAAAATTTACTAATTTTGGTTAAAAAGACAAGTTTACGCTTTAGGAAGAATGGGGATAACTAAAATAAAAAGGAAAAGGAATGATTGGGATGAGTCCGCAGATGGCCAAATTAATAACGGACATTGAAAAATGCAGAAACGAAATGGTTCGGTTGGCTTCTCATGCCTCATTAGCCGACCAATCCGTCCTTGAAGCCAGCACCCGCCTGGATTCACTACTTAACAAGTATTACTTTTTAACAACCAAAAAAAATGCTTGAAATACCACATAAAAAAACACACGACATTTTCCTATGTGGAAATGTCGTGTGTTTCTCTTTGTGATATT
Organism: Bacillota bacterium; assembly: GCA_030705745.1. Taxonomy (GTDB): domain Bacteria; phylum Bacillota; class Bacilli; order Bacillales; family Cytobacillaceae; genus Neobacillus_A. The sequence goes on from JAUZPT010000139.1 coordinate 7,039, forward strand.
AATGTTTGGACCTCTGAAGTGAGACCGTTATTACTATACTGCCGTTTTGTTTTTTATAAAAGTTTTTCCCCGAACAAGGAGGCCATCAACTCGACCGCTACGATAGCGGTTTTATTTTTTTCATCGAGAATTGGATTAACTTCTACAAATTCTGCTGACGTTATGATTTGCTTCTCCGCCAACATTTCCATAGCCAGGTGGCTCTCACGGTAACTGATTCCACCAATTACAGGTGTCCCCACTCCAGGTGCATCACTCGGATCCAATCCATCTAAATCAAGTGATAAATGAACACCATCGGTTCTATCCTTTAAATAGGATATGGTTTCTTCCATTACAGCCGCCATGCCCAGACGATCAATTTCATGCATCGTATAAACCTTGA
>JAUZPT010000014.1 GCA_030705745.1 Bacillota bacterium
AGCAGACGGTCTTTAGTGAAAAAAACTCTGTTGATTGGAGCGGAAGGCGCGAAGACTCCTGCGGGAGTACGGGTCAGGGGAGATCCCGCAGGAGCGAAGCGCCGAGGAAGCTCCCCGGCACGCCCGCGGAAAGCGAAGCGCCTGGAGCGCAAATCAACAGACCTGTTTAATGAGGTAATTTCTAATAATATTAGAACATATTAACGCGGTAATTTTTTAAAGGAAATAAATAAAATAAAAGGCTGTCGAATGTTTTTCGACGGTCAGACCGGGAATTTTTAATTTCCGGTTTTTTTATTAGTAATCGTTTAGAAATAAAGTTCTGGTACATATTTGAATAATAAATTAATATTCTAAAAATTCAATAAAATAAATACCTCTTGGATGCAGAATTCCTTTATAATAGACTAAAGTCAAGTTTACGGGGAGAGGTAAGCATGGAGCTTGTGCATGGCCATACGGAAGGGAAGGATTACACAGAGGATAATTTTGGCTGGACTGAGTTGACGCCGAGTTATCGCGTAGATTTGCGTCATCCTTCCAATGAAGATATTGATCAATTCATTAACGCCAATGTAGTTGCAGATTGGTCACTACTTTCGTGGGATAAAATCGGGAAGCCGTTTGAAGTGAAGACGGTCGCAAAATCCAAGAGGGATTGGGAAGCTGAAAATGGTGAAATGTCGGTTAAGACTTCGTGGGAATACTTTAATCGATCCTTTCATGACTGGTTTGTCAAGGATATGCCGGCCGCACTAAGCGAATCAAAGAAAAATCTAAGAAAGCATTTATCACAATTTCATGTAAATGAAGTGAAGTGCGCACTCGGGGAAACGGCCAGGCTTTCGTTATGGAACTATGCGCATCGAATTGAGGATGGCGTGTGGGACCCACGCGGAAAAAGGGCGTTGTTCAAGGGACTTGAAGTCGACAAGCCACGCATCTTATTTTTGGGAGCGGCCGAAGGGTACGAAGCGATGCAGCTTCAAGCGATGTATCCTGGAGGGGAAGTGGTGCTCGTTGACTATGATGAGTTTTGCAAAACAGATCGATTTGGACTTTTTCCTGAAAGCTATCCCTTCCTCGGTATAAACACTGCAACGAACCAGCCAAAAGTATGGTACAAAGATCAAATGAATATTCACTATGTGGTTGATGATATCCGCAATCTGTCATTTGGGAAGGAATTCGATATTGTGTTGAGTGTCGGGCTGCTGGAGCATTTTCCAGATGAATACAAGCATGAAGTGATGGATTGGCATCGAAAATTTTTGAAGCCAGGGGGATATGTCATTATGACTACGCCTCGGAAACAAATGAAATCGAAGATGTTTTATACGATCATGGCAGATGTGATGAACCATACGTACCGGGAATTAATGGATATCCGCCAAATGGGGCTGTATGTATACGAAGGAGGATTTGACATTTTGCGGCACGGTTATATTAAGGTGCATAATGGCATCGTGGCGAGGCCAAGGTAAAAGCAAGAATCGAATAAAAAAAGTCGCCGCTCTAATTTGAGCGTGCGACTTCTGTATTATTTCCAAAGTAAAAATCGATGATTGCCTGGTCGGTATAAACCCAGCCTTTCCATCCGATGTGAATGGTGTCCTTCATGAAGTATGGATCATATTCATGATTGGAAAAATCGGCGACAGGAAAACCGGCAGTTTCAATCTGTTTTTTGATTTTTGTGTAATATGCAGTCCGACCCTTTTTCGGGAAGCCGACATAATCATACCATTTTCCGTTTACAGGAACGGAAATAAAGAGTGGCTTTGCGCCGGATTCTTTAAGGATGTCCAAAACAAGCTGAAAATCCTTATATTCCAGAGAACGGCCGTAACTGGCACCGCGGCGCGAGTTTTTCAGCTCGGGAAGCATCTTTACCACTTTTTGATATTGTGAATTGATAATTAAAAAGTGGTTGCTTTGTGACTCTCTTTTCCCCATTTGCATGGCAAGCTGTTGCATCTGATGCCAAGATTTATTTCTTAAATGAGGACTTATGTCACGGCTGCGTGGTGTTCCTCCAGCTAATGAATAATAAAGATCCTTTTTTACTAAAAGCTGTCTGTAAAATTGGGCGAATGGGCGGAGCATCGCAGCTTTCTGTTGGGTCCAGCGATCATTTGAAATCTCAGCTTCATAAAGAGTAGCAAGCATGCCATCGTCCTGAACTGCTTTATACATGAGCATTCGTTTAATGGCTTTTTTCTTTAGAACCGGGTCGATTTGCGTATTGAATGCAAAATCATAGCCCTGCAGTGAGGAAAAATTGGGTTCGAAGTGGGATTCATCGGCTCCGTTTGGTTGAAACCATTGTGGAGAAAGGATGAAAACCAATTTTTTTCCCTTAAGCTGTTTTGTATGCTCTGAAAAATTCAAAAATTGGATCAACGATTCCGTACCGCCTCGTCCAATCAGGAACGGGGTCACACCCGCTTTTTTTACAGAAAAGTAATTTGACGGATGAAAACGGTCGAGCCTTGCCAGCTCCGAAGAACCATAGATTGGCAAGTATTTATTGCTTTGAAGCATTTGGTCCTGAACGTATTTCCCTTGGAACATAAATGGATTTAATTCGGTTGCAGCTTGTGCAACTCGGTTGGCCGGGATCATCCGTACAATCCATTTATTCGGTATAAGCACCATGATTAAAAGAAGGGAAAAAGCAAAAATCATTGGCGCGAATAACGTTTTTTTCATTTGAAATCAGCCAGCCTACTTGCAATATTGTTTGGAGTGTTCCAAGTATCGCGGTCGAATTCTGTGATTGGTACAGTTATGCCGAAGCGTTCTTCAATTTGAACGAGAAGTTCAACCGTACCAAACGAGTCAAGCAATCCATTTTCAAAAAGATCAATATCAGGATTTTCATTTACGACATCATCCTGGCATATTTCTGCTAATAGTTGTATTAGTTCTTGTTTAATTTCCATTTTAATCAAACTCCCTATTTAATTAATTTTCCTGAAAAGATATAAAAACCAAAGCAGACAACATGAAAGGTAATCACAATGGCTGCTATGTGAGTAAACTTGTTTTGAGGCCACCATTTATATTTTTTGTTAAAGCGTTCAAAGCTATTATACGCAACCATGACAAGCGCATGGTAGAGTCCGTATATAATATATTGAATTTCCAGTCCATGCCATAATCCCATCAACAAGAATAGCAGAATATAGCCGAGGTTGGAAACAACATTTCTGTTTTTAATCCACTTTTTCTTTGTCATCCAGAAAACAAATCGCATATAAACATAATCACGGAACCAAAAGGAAAGGCTCATATGCCAGCGATTCCAAAAGTCCTTTATGTTGCGGCTAATAAAAGGCTTATTGAAGTTTTCCGGTGACCGGATGCCCATGATGTAACTGAAACCAATCGCAAATGCAGTGTAACCGGCAAAATCAAAAAAGAGATATAAACTGTAGGAATACATATACAGCAAGTGATTCTGAAAATCACTTGTCGCGATAAATCGAATGTTTGCAATGAAAAAATGGTTAATGGCATAACCAATGATGTATTTATAAAGAAAGCCACGAAAAATTTTGTTAATGCCATCATATAAATACAATTTATACTGTTCAGGAGCTATTGCCGTTTCGATATCCTTGTCAAAGCGACGATAACGGTCGATTGGACCGGATGAAATGGTTGGGAAAAACAAAATAAAATAAAGCAACCGAATGATGGGCAAATCTGTTTTTATCAAGCCATCCCGCGTCTCAATCACTAGTTGTGTGGCTTTAAATGTTAAATAGGAAATTCCAAGAAAGCCAATCCAATTGACTTGTCCGAAGAAAGGCAGGAATTTCGAGATTAACAAAGGCAAAATTGAAGCTGTTACTGCCAGGCAGAAAATAAGGGTACTGTTCTTATTTTTTCGGTAGGAGATATAACCCTTAATGAGCAGTACCTGCCATATCGTAAAAACTATAAGAGCAAAGGCACCATTAAATGTGCCTGCAAAGATAATCGCCAGGGCTACAACCGTTACGAACAGGTTATAGGCAAGGAATCTTTTTCCCTTCAGCCCGAGAATAACGGTTGGAGCGAGTAGCAATGCAAAAATGATAAAGAATGTAAATGAGCCGTATGGTGTCATAGCAATACCTTTTCTCCAATTTGTTTTCGATCGACTTTTCCGTTTGCGGTCATCGGAAGTTCTTCATAATAAGCAAACTTCCTCGGTATCATATAAGACGGAAGTGCATCGCTCAACTCTTTTTTTATTGCAGCCGTCAACTGAAATTCTTTTTCAAAGGAATGTTTAGCAGGGATAATGGCGGCAATCAAATACTCAATTTTTTCGTTCAATGTAAATGGAACAATCACAACAGCTTTGACATAGCGCGATTTTGCGATATGATGCTCAATTTCTTCAAGTTCCATTCGGTATCCGTGAAGCTTTATTTGGAAATCCAGACGGCCCTTGTAAAAAAGCATGTCGTTTTCAATATAACCGGCGTCTCCAGTTCGATACGCCATTTCGCCATCGTACGTAAAAAATGCTTTTTTTGATAACTCTGGCTGGCCGAGGTATCCTTTGCTGACGCTAGGTCCGACGATGATGATTTCACCTTTTTCGCCATCCTTAACTTCTTGAACATTTTCATCAACAATGATGATTCGCATATCACTTTTTTCTTTCCCGACAGGAAGAGTAGGGTAGTTATCTAAAAGCTCGGGTGTAACCTCAACCAATGTAACTGCGACTGTCGCCTCTGTCGGGCCATACGTATTGAAGATTTTCGCCTTCGGAAAGCGTTCTAACAGCTGACGGCTGACAGTGGCAGGCAATATCTCGCCGCAAAAAAGGAATACGCTTAATTCTGGAAGTAAATCCTCTTTAAAGGAAGGATCCATCAGACACATCTGAACAAAAGAAGGCGTCGACGTCCAGACTTGAATATTCGATCGTTTTAATTCTTCGAACAACACTTTTGGCTTAGCAATCATTTCCTTTGTAACTGCGTGAAGCGTTCCTCCACTTGCCAATGCAGGATATAAATCCATGACTGATAAATCAAATGAAAATGGTGCTTGATTTAAAAAGCGTAATTGGCCGTTAATTGGAAAATCGCGAAGCATCCAAGATACGAAGCTTTCCAGATTATTTGCAGATATTTGAACTCCCTTGGGATTTCCTGTACTTCCAGAAGTATAAATAATATAGAAATTTTCATCATCCTTGACCCAAAAGTCGGCTGAAACGGCCTTTTCAATCGGCTCGTGGCCGTTCAATTTATGGAAGGGAAGAATGCGAACGGAAGGAAGCTTAGCTGGAAGCTCTTGATTTGTTGCATTTATGAGTAATTCTGCACCAGAACTTTCACAAATTTTTACGACACGTTCCATTGGAATGGATGTATCAATAGGAATATAAGGATGCCCGGCTTTGACGCTCGCAAGAAAGGACACGAGCATGCTAGGTTCCATATGTCCATAAACTAGGATGGGTGAAGCTTTTTTAAGTGATTGTTTTAAAAGGTAAGAAGCAATTTTTTCTGATTGTTCCCAAAGATCGCCGTAGGATAGTTGTGAACCGTTCGAAATAAAAGCGCCTTTTCCCGGATTCGTTAATGCATGGTCTTCAATGGCATGTATCAATCGCATGACCAGTTACCTCCAAAATTAAAAATCGTTGTAAATATAAGTACCTGCACTCGCATCATTAAAGCCGTACATAAAAAACAGCAAGAGGAGAATCAGGAAATAATATAAAAAGCGGCCAAACCACTTTATTTTGTTGTCTTCATAAAATGACTTTAATTTAGTCAGCATGGGCGATACACCCGCCTTTTCAAAAATATAAATTCATAAAAATCAGCCTTACTATCATAAATCCTTTTTACGCTTTGAACATTAAAAAAAAATGAGAAATGGATTAAATTTATGTAGACAATAAGAAAGAAATAAAGAAAAATACATCAACAATTCATATACTCCTACTAGTAGTGTTGACAATTTGGTCACTCTTTACGGTGGGTTTCTTATGGAAATATTATAATGATAGAAAAGTGCAGCATTCGAGCAAATTTTCCCCATCGAAATAACGAGCTTACCTCTCTTCAAATTTTCATTATATCTTTTAAACAGTATGCTGTATATACCGGAATCACTACCCTACTGAACTTTGATTATTCGGATAATAATTAGACGTTATTTTTATGTAAAAAGTATCAAAAAAACCAGGCGAATTCGCCTGGTTAAAAAAATTATTACATCATTTTTGACTGAAGGTAGTGGTAAAGAAGTTTGGCTGTATTTTCTATGGATGTTTTGTGCGTCCTTTCAAAGGCATGCGAAGAGTCGATTCCTGGTCCAATCAGTCCGTGGACAATATCATGGCCGGAACGAATGGCAGCCGATGCATCAGAGCCGTAATAAGGGTATATATCCAATTTGTACTGAACACCGTTTTCCTCGGCTAAGCGAACAAGGTTTTTTCGCAAACCATAATGATAGGGACCGCTTGCATCCTTTACACAAATCGAAACCGTATATTCGTCCGTTGATTGGCCGTCTCCCATCGCTCCCATGTCGACAGCCAGGTATTCGATTGTTTCAGGTGTGATATTCGAATTCCCACCGTACCCAATTTCCTCATTGTTCGAAATAAGGAAGTTTGTTGTATATGGCAAAAGAAGGTTTTCTTCCTTCACTTGTTTGATCAATTGAAGAAGGATGGCGACGCTCGCTTTATCATCAAGATGGCGTGATTTTATGAAACCGCTCGGTGTGATTTCGACCCGCGGATCGAACGAAATGAAATCGCCTACTTCAATCCCCAATTTTTTGACGTCTTCAGCATTATGTACGGGTTCATCAATTCGAATTTCCATATTCGTTTGGTTGCGTTCTGCTTTGCCGGCATCCTTGTACACATGTACAGAAGTTTGGTGCATTAGAATCGTCCCGGAAAAGGTTTTGCCAGAGCTTGTTTCAATGGTGCAATACTCACCTTCGATGGAATTATACTGAAACCCTCCGATTAAATCGATGCGCAGTCTGCCGCTAGGCTTAATTTCCTTGACCATAGCTCCGAGTGTATCAACATGAGCGGTCAGCATGCGATGCTTGCTATTGTCAGCTCCTTCAAGAGTAGCAATTAACCCGCCTTTACGATTTCTTTTGGTCTCCACATTCAGTCTACTCAAAAACTCTTCAACATACTGGATTACTTCGTTCGTATTCCCTGAAGGACTCGGTATGGACACCAATTCTTCAATCAGCTTCATTGTTTCGTTTGTTTGAACTACTTCCACTTTCCATTCTCCTTTGAAAAAATATTCTGCATCTATTTTTCTATTATATCTCCAATCCGTTAAATATTCAGGAAATTGTGCGGAAATATCATTTAAATTGATCAATTTTCACCAATGCTTCGCATATTGTAGTCGTGTGCAAAAACATTTTTATAATTGTGATTAATCTTTGATACACCCGGGTAATAATGGTAATAAGACCAGATAATTATTAATTGCATGCAATTATTCTTTGAATTTTTATATAAAAAAGGAGGAGTAGTCGTGACGAGAACGGAACTTTATCACGAAAGTCCTAAGCAATTTCAAATGAAGGGGCTATTAATTACCGTTTTAGCATTCGCTATTTTAATAGGAGGCATCGTTTGGCTTAATCATTATGCGGAAAGTACCATTAAAATTGATGCGCCAAAAGAAGATTTAGGAAGAAAGGTCGTTGTTCATTTGCCAAATGGAAAAGATGTTTATACTTACGAGAAATTCATTATTCAAAAGGCAGGAAAATTGATTTACAAAGGTGAACGTAATACGATCGACTTAACAGGTGGAAAGCTCGATTATAAAAATTGGGAATAATCTAAGGAAGAAGCCATCGAAATAGGATGGTTTTTTTATGATTTTTTCATTCATTTCTACAAAAAAAAGTCAGCTTTTAAAGGCTGACTATTATTTTTTTCCTGGATCCAGAACGGTGAGGGAGGACCATTTCTTTCGTTTTTGTCGATCCCGATACCATTTTATGAGGCTTAAAGTGCCAAGTAGTACGGTAGTAATCAGTCCCGTGAAGGTGGTAAAGAGCGCGAAATACTCAAATAAATTGTAATGCAAAAGCTTTTCCCATTTTATTTTCCCTTTGAGATCCTCGATTACTTGATTCATGCCAAAGATTCCACTAACGACCGTGTAAAGCGTAAGAATCAAAAGCAGGATACTGTTTTGCTTGGACGAAATTTGTTCCTTGTATTTATATAAGCTATTCAGCGTCTGCCTTGCGTCTTCATAAAGGGCATCGATTTGAAAAATCTTCCGAAGATGCACGAAAATTTCCCTTCCATGGGACTGTGTAGCCAATTCCAAAAAAAAGAAATTTGCGGTAAAAGAATTAATAGAATGAATCAATTCTTCAATTTTATCCGAGTCGCGTTCAACTTCAATTTCAGAATAATCATTTGCCATTTTCAGTAATACAATTTTATGGAATAGATTGAGTATGAGACCATAATAGAATTCACCATAAATTTGTGATGCAAGTTGGTTGAGCACGTCTCGATTTTCATTACTGATACAAGCGAAAGAGTGTTCATCAAGCAAATAATACGTATTTGGCGCCCAACGATCATAGCCGTTCTGCTTCAAATAACGCTGGATATATTCCATATTGTTCGAGTTTACATAGGCTTTTCCTTCCTTGTTTAAGCCGTTTAAATCACCAGCGCGAAAAACATCGACCTCCTCAAGAATTTCACTTTCTTTTAGACTAATGAGTGATTGGACATACATTCTTTCATCTTCAAAAAAAGGAAAGGTTTCGAAATACGCTCCCTTCATGCTTTCACGTTCAAAAAATTCGGGAAGGCCAGGGTATAAGCTATCAAAAAGAAAATTCTCAACCTGGCTGAATTTATTTCCTCCATATTCTACTACCGTCTTATGATCCCTCGTGGTCCTTGGCTCCAACACTCTAAAACGAGCTGCAAATTCGATCGCATGAGACAAAGGCATGCCCTCGTCCCGAATTTCTGTGCGAATTGTTAAAAAACCAAGCTGATACGGGCAGATAATCATGTCAAGAGAATGGATAACAAAGGGGATTTCCACTCTTTCGGTTTTTAAGCTTGCGTGGATTTCAACTTTTTTTGAATAGCGTTGAAATCCTTTTTGTGATTCAGTGTGTGGAAAGAGTACTTTATTCGTGAACGGGAGGTAGTATGCTTCCATGTCACGATGAGAAACGTTAAAGCTGCCATAATACTTTTGTTCATCTTCTAGTTGATCGAGACGAAACCGGTTAAACCCTTGTTTTTGCATAAAAGTGACCATGTCTGTTTCGGTTTCAGATTTAATCGAAAAAGGGAAAATAAATTGAAATAATGCTTTTGATACGGTTTTTTCCTTAATTTCAATCCGCTGCATAGTGGGTGTCCTTTCAGAAATATTGTTCTAATAAACTCAACATACCCTTTTTATCCAAAATTCAACCGAAGCGGCGGAAACAAAAATAAACATGGAGAGAGATCTTGGAGCAGAACCTTGAGGGGAGATTTACATCAGTTTTCTTCTGAAGGCTTTTGGTTCACGATAACATTACTTCGACTAATTCTTGGAGAACATGAAAAATTACAGTGATCTCCAAAATTTAAACATGCGGCGATAAAACTGGAGTTTGCAGTATGGCTGTTCTGATAGGTTGCCCCGAAGTTGATATTCGCGTTATTAGTGATGGAATTCACTTTAAATTGGCCGATATTTATTGAGCATTCCAAAAAAGCTCACCTCCTTTTTATAGCATATTGACTGACGATGAAACTGTATGGATGCTTATCCCGTTTAAAACAGTTTTGAATAGGTCTAAGCCAACCCATCTTTTTTATGACAATAGAAACCTCCCTATGAAAAAAGCATTCCGGTGGACGGAATGCTTTTTTTTTCATATAGAAGAAACTAAACGGTAGCGGTTGTATCTTTCGAACGCATTGCCAAAGGAATATACACACAGAATGGTTCGCTTTCCATATAATCGCCTGTGACGGCATATGTTCTGGAACGAGAACCCCCACAGATGGTACGGTATTCGCAAACACCACATTTGCCCTTGTAGTTATCCGGCTGGCGCAAATCTTTAAACACTTTCGATTCACGGTATATTTCCGCAAGAGGCGTCTCGCGGATGTTTCCACCTGTAAGGGGCAACAGGCCGCTAGGGAAAACATCTCCAATATGTGAGACGAAAGCAAATCCATTGCCATCGTTCACGCCCTTCGGTGCGCGTTTCAATCCATCGATCATTTTTGACTGATCCATGGTCATAGTATCCTCGTATTTAATATCGCTTTTGTCGATTTTGTTTTCGCGCATTTTTTGCTGCAGCACTACACGGCGATAATGCTGTGCGGCAGTAGTTTTAATGTCATAAGGTGCTGTTTTGCTTAACTCATACAGCCATCGGAATACTTTTTCATGCTCGGCAGGGGTGATGCATGCCTCCAACTGACCTCTTCCGGTTGGAACGAGCAAGAAGATGTACCACATTACCGCCTTCATTTCGCCGACAAGTTTAGCCATTTCTTCCAGATGATCATAATTGTAACGAGAAATAACCGTATTGATTTGCAGTGGCATATTTAATTCATTCAAGTATTTAATTTTTTCCAGGGTAAGGTCAAAGGAACCTGGAGTGCCTCGGAAGTGGTCATGTATCTCAGGAGTCGGACCATCAAGACTAAAGCCCCAACGGGATAAACCAACCTCTTTTGCACGGGCCATTTTTTCCTTAGTTACATTCGCGGTCGCACTAGGTGTCATTGAAACGCGCATCCCTTTTTTCACTGCATAATCAGCAAGCTCGAACAAATCCTCTCTCATCATGCAGTCTCCACCCGTAAAAACGAGCATCGGATTGTTCATTTCATAAATTTGATCGATTAAGTTAAGTCCCTCTTTTGTAGACAATTCACGCGGATCCGCTTCCGTTTGTGCATCGGCGCGACAATGGACGCATTTCAGCTGGCAAGCCCGGGTCACTTCCCAAATAACAATATAAGGATTTTCATTATAGTCAATAATTTTTCCAAGTCCATGTCCATGTGGATGTCCAATAATTTGTGGATGACCTATACCGTTCATCTTCATCACCAAGCTTCTTTGGATTTTGTTGTTCATGAAAAAAATTTGGAGGAATTTACAATATATTAAATGGTTCTATAAGTTCATTATAAATTCGCTGAGAAGCGATGGATGTTTTCTTTGTTACAATATTTCTACATTCATTTTTTAAAAAATGAACGGGGAACATTATCTATTACAAAAATTTACAATTATGAACGTGAATTAAATATTAAAAATACATTACAGAAATATTACAGCCCGCTATTAAAAAAGTCTGAAAACTTGTACGGCTTAACGGGTTACGACGGATGGAAGCGGTTTAATAGAGTGATATATTAAGACCATTAAATTCCATCAGAGGATAATGCATCCTATATGCCCAATTTTTTATCGTTCAAAATTTGTTTATTATTCGTATATCATGAAATAGTAAATCAATTTGAAGGAGAACGATCATGAGAAAACAACGATTGATTGCAGCGGCAATCGGAGCCAGCCTCATTTTCGCCTATTCGGGTGGGTCGGCGAGTGCGCATGCAAAACCAACTACTTCTAAAAAGAATGAACATGTATATACTGTGAAGTATGGCGATAATTTATGGGGAATTGCAAAACAATACAAAGTGTCGATTGCGACAATAAAGTCGTTTAACGGATTGAAAGGTGACAACGTTCTTCCAGGACAAAAGCTTGTTGTTTCAAGAAAAAAAGCTGGAGCAAAAGTAAAGTCGTCAGCAACACCCGTTCGGAAAAAGGAAACGACGTATCGCGTTAAAAGCGGTGATTCTTTATCCGTAATTGCAGCTCGCCATAATTTATCGGTTTCACAGTTAAAATCTATCAATCATCTATCCTCGGATACAGTAGTGATTGGGAAATTGCTTAAACTAACGGGAACATCTCGTCATAAGTCTAGTAAAAAAACGGTTGCTGTGAGCTCTAAGAGAATTAAGAAGTTAAATCAAGTATCAACAGCAAAAGCCATTATGAAAGAAGCAAAAAAATACATAGGAACACCATATGTATGGGGGGGCAATACGGTATCCGGCTTTGACTGTAGCGGATATCTAAAATATGTTTATGCCAAGGTAGGGATCACGATTCCTAGGACGGCTGCGACCATCTGGAAAGCCACCAATGCAGTAGCAGCTCCAAAACCAGGGGATATGGTCTTTTTTGAAACGTATACGACTGGACCTTCACATCTCGGCATCTATCTTGGGAGCAATAAATTTATTCACGCCGCTTCTTCAGGAGTTAAAATTAGTGATTTGAATTTTAGTTATTGGAAATCCCGCTATCTTGGAGCTAAATCAATCTTTTAATGTGTAAGCTTGTAGCCTTCATCCTTCTTGGATGGAGGTTTTTTGTATTAATGCAATTGTTAGTGAAACTCATTTTGATTTGAAAAGGACTAGTGTGATTGAAAAATAGATTGCTTAAAATATCAGAATATTTTAAACTTAAGATAAAATACGAGGGAGGTATACAATTGAAAGGGTTGTACCGCGATTTTTTCTCACATCCAGATATTTTAGTCATGTTTCTAATTTTATTATCCGGATTGACCACAATTCTTTTGAATGGTTTCCATGCTTCGTTGGCATTTTGCTTCTTTTTGGGCATGATTGGTTTTGCGATAAGTGAATATTTCACCCATCGCTTCGTTTTTCACCAAAAAGCTCCAAAGAATAAATTTCTGCTTAAATTAATGAAGAGATTGCATTACGATCATCATAAATATCCAAATGATTTAAAGCTGTTATTCCTGCCGCTTTGGTATAGCCTGCCAAATTTCCTTGCATTTGCAGCGCTATTTTATGCGGTTCACCATGACTTGATGGATACTGTTGCGTTTGGGCTCGGCTTGATGGGAATGCTACTTTTATATGAATGGAAACATTATATTGCACATCGGCCGTTAATACCTGGTGGCCGTTTTGGACGATGGGTCAAGAAGGTGCATCTGCTGCATCATTTTAAAAATGAAAACTATTGGTTCGGTGTCAGCACACCATTCCTCGACTATGCTTTTGGTACATTTAAGGATGAAAAACAAGTGAAAACTAGCAAAACAGTGAAAAATATTGAAAAGAGAGCATAGGTTATTGGTGGTATTTCTCCGATTGCTTGCCTATAATCAACATTAAAGAATATTTTTGCGGAGGGTACCATGTTCAAAAAAATAAGTAGCTTAATCATCTTAGTGCTAATCATCGCAATTGGTTTTTATGAAAAGGACTTTTTCATTTCTATAATAAAAGAGGGCGGAAGCACGTCAATTCTGATAAGTATGCTTGTTGTCGCCATCACCGTATTTTTTCCGATCATTCCATTTCCTGTGTTGGCAGGTCTGATAGGGGCGGTCTTCGGTACCGTTCACGCCGTCTTCATCACCCTATCGGGAGCAATGTTTGGAACGATGGCGTTGTTCTTTCTATGCCGATATGGATTCCGAGATTGGGCGCAAGCGAAGTTGAGTAAATATCCAAAGATTCAGGAATACGAAACATATATCGAAAAGCATTCCTTTTTGTCTGTATTGGCGAGTAGGGTCGTTCCGATCATTCCGGCGCCGGTCGTCAATATTTTTTGCAGCCTGAGCAAAATCAACTGGCTTACTTTTTTCACCGCATCAGCACTAGGGAAAATTCCAAACGTTCTTCTTCTGTCGTTTGCCGGTGCTTCTTTTACACGTAACAAATACCTTTCATTAGGTCTTTACGGTGCATATATGGCTGTAATTTTCATCATTTATTTTATTATTGTTTATCGGAGAATGTCGAAAGAAGCTTGATAGAAAATATAAAAACCACGCGAAATTGTTATTTCGCGTGGTTTTTTATTGTGAATTTTTTTTCAGGCTTGGAATAAGTCCTTCAAAAGAAGGTTTAATGAGAAAATCCTTTGCTCCTAAAACGATTGAGTCTTCAATAAATTGATTCACATTCATTGAGGAAAACATAATCACCTTAGCAAACGGGTCATGTTTCATAATTTGTGCGAGTGCATCAATGCCATTCAGGATTGGCAAGCAATAATCCATTAATACAAAATCAGGATGACAATGGGTATACTTCTTGATTGCCTGTTTTCCATCTTCTACTTCGGCAATCACTCTGTAATCGCTTTTGTGAAGCATTTTTTTCAGCATGCTTCTTGATAACAAGGAATGATCAGCAATAAGTATTGTTTTCATTGTACAAGACACCTTTCGCTATTTGATAAAAGGCAAATTAGCAAAGGTTTATCTTTTTACTATCGTCAAATATTGGATGCAACCCGGCTACCATGACAAGATTAGTCTTGTTTTAGGCCCGTGGCTTTGCGTCTTTTACTTTCGTAAAATTTGCCTTTGATTCATCGTAACAAACGGATTTCATCGAAACATGGGGAATAAGGTCTATTTTTTGGAGAATTCAGTAAATTTTACATAAAGAAACTGTAAATTATGTAACGTGAAAGAAATCTGTAACTACGGTAAGATAGATGAAGGTTGCAATATGAAATTAAATTTAAAACTAAAAAAAACATTTTCGAAAAGAGTTGTATAAATGAAAGCAATATCTTTATTTATCTTGGCAGGATTGGCGGAGATTGGTGGAGGTTATTTAATTTGGCTTTGGCTTCGGGAGGGAAGGTCGGCTTCTCTTGGTGCTATTGGGGGTGTGATTTTGATTGTATATGGCATAATACCTACATTTCAAAGCTTTCCGTCCTTCGGTCGAGTGTATGCCGCATACGGCGGTATTTTCATCCTGTTGGCCGTTTTGTGGGGCTGGGGAATTGATAAAAAAACACCTGATCTCTATGATTGGATCGGCTCGTTGATTTGCCTTGTAGGAGTGTCTGTAATTCTGTGGGGTCCAAGGAACTAGTGAACCAGGATCCCATTTTTAATAATGGAGAAAGTACTTAAAATCAAAATAAAAAGAGTCATCTTTTCCATCATGGAAATTATGACTCCTAAATAAATGATCCTTTTTCGATTTCGTTTTTCGTGTACGCATATCTGCATACGCGAAGGGGCTCCTAGAAGCTAGAGGGTCTAATTTTCCTTCACGAACTAATTTTTCGCGAAATTTTCTGGCAGATGATTTTGCCAATTGAAACACTCCTTTTCTTTAAAACTACTTTTATCTTTCATGAACAATAAAATCCCATTCAATCTTGCCAAATAGGACCTATCTTCCTTCAGTATACTCCATTTTTCCCCAAAATTATATCTCTTCATTTATATTCCGATACTGAACCACGCGAAACGGCATTCCATTCAGTGAGGTGATTTTCTCCTTTGGTATTTTCATTTTTTCATTGTATGGAATGATATAGTATGCTTGACCATTCTCTCTTTTCACTTTTTTTCTTAATTCTCTATAAACGATGTCGCTGGCAACATCCAATGAAGATGCGTGCATATCACCCACCAATTCAAGATGATTTTTCCCAGTAGAGTGTTTACTTCTATAAATAATATATTTCATGTCTCCATACACCTTCTTTCTTATTTACCATTACTTCCCCGCAAAATATATCGAGCAAACCACTTCGTTGATTGATCCACCTTTTTTGCAAACAAAACCAGTACTTCTCATTTATAAAACAATGGTAACCATACATCCTTTTCTGTTAAAAATGTTTAGGAAATTAACCTGAAAGGGTACTGAAAATGGTAGATACTTAATTGTTCCGCTTGAAAAGACGGAGTAGAAAGGGTGAAGCCATCTTGTCAGAAAATATTAGAGTTAACATTAACGGTATTGAGGTCGATGCGAACGGCGAGCAATCGATCCTTCAATACCTTTCTAAAAGTTCAATTGAAGTACCTCATGTGTGCTATCATCCAAGCTTGGGAGCCATTGAAACATGCGATACGTGTATCGTAGAAGTAAACGGTGAACTCGTAAGATCGTGTTCGACACAGCTGAAGAATGGTGATGTGATCGATACAACTGCACCACATGTGAAAAAATCGCAGACGATTGCGATGGATAAAATTCTCCATAACCATGAACTGTATTGTACGGTATGCGACTACAATAACGGGGGATGTGAAGTACATAACACCGTTAAAGAAATGCGCGTTAACCACCAAAGCATCCCATTTGAACATAAACCATATAAAGAAGACCTTTCGAATGCTTTTTATCGCTATGATCCTGATCAATGCATTTTGTGCGGCCGATGTGTCGAGGCGTGCCAGGACGTACAGGTTACTGAAACACTAAGAATCGATTGGGAGCTGGACCGTCCACGTGTCATCTGGGATAACGATGTACCGATTAACGAATCATCGTGTGTATCATGCGGACATTGTTCCACTGTATGTCCATGCAACGCGATGATGGAAAAAGGAATGCTCGGAGAAACAGGCTACCTAACTGGGATTGCCAAGGATACGCTTCGCCCAATGATCGAGCTCACTAAAGGAGTAGAAACTGGCTATGGCTCGATATTGGCGATATCCGACATGGAATCGGCCATGAGGGAAGAAAGAATTAAGAAAACGAAGACAGTCTGCACGTTCTGTGGGGTCGGCTGCAGCTTCGATATTTGGACGAAGGGTCGCGACATATTAAAGGTCGAACCAAATATCGAAGCTCCGGCTAACGGCATTTCCACCTGTGTAAAAGGGAAATTTGGGTGGAGCTTTGTCAATAGTGAGGAACGTCTGACCAAGCCGCTCATTCGTGAAGGCGATACGTTCCGGGAAGCGGAATGGGAGGAAGCACTAAACCTGATCGCCCATAAATTCACCGAAATCAAAGAAAAATACGGTCCTGAATCGATGGGATTTATCACATCATCAAAATGTACAAATGAAGAGTCGTATGTGATGCAGAAGCTAGCACGAGCGGTTATTGGAACGAACAATGTTGACAACTGTTCACGCTACTGCCAAACACCAGCGACTGTAGGTTTATTCAGAACGGTTGGATACGGTGGTGATGCCGGTTCCATTAAAGATATTGAAAATGCGGAGCTCGTCATTATCGTTGGTTCCAATACTGCAGAAGCGCATCCTGTATTAGCAACGAGGGTCAAGCGCTCGCATAAATTGAAAGGGCAAAAGCTGATTGTTTCCGACATCCGAGAGCATGAAATGGCGGCACGTTCAGATTTGTTCATCCATCCAAAATCAGGCTCGGATTTGGTTTGGCTTTCTGCAGTCACCAAATATATTGTCGACCAGGGCTGGGCGGATGAAAGTTTTTTACGAAACCGCGTAAATGGAGTGGACGAATACATTGAAAGCCTTGAGCAGTACACATTGGAATATGCTGAGGACGCAACCGGAATTTCTAAAGAAACTCTGATCCAAATTGCGCAAATGATCCGTAATTCCAATTCGACGGCCATTCTTTGGGCGATGGGAGTCACACAGCATCTTGGCGGAAGTGATACTAGTACTGCGATTTCCAATTTACTCCTGATAACAGGAAACTACGGCAAACCTGGTGCTGGAGCATATCCGCTGCGTGGTCACAACAATGTTCAAGGTGCAGGTGATTTCGGAAGCGCACCAGACTCCTTACCAGGATATCAAAAAGTGAAGGATGACGAAGCACGCGCGAAGTTTGAAAAAGCTTGGGGTGTAAAGCTTCCGGCAGAACCAGGAATCAATAACCATGACATGATTGAAGGCATGCATGCAGGTACACTGAAAGCAATGTATGTAAAAGGCGAGGAAATGGGTCTTGTCGATTCGAATATCAATCATGTGCATGCAGCATACGAGAAACTTGAATTCTTTGTCGTTCAGGATATTTTCTTCTCACGCACTGCACAATATGCAGACGTCGTTTTGCCAGCAAGTCCAAGCCTTGAAAAAGAAGGTACGTTCACGAATACAGAAAGACGTATTCAGCGCTTATATGAAGTGTTTGAACCTACAGGAGATTCGAAGCCAGATTGGCAGATCATTCAAGCGATTGCTAACCGCATGGGTGCAGGCTGGAATTACAAACATCCGAGTGACATCATGGAGGAAGCAGCCAATCTGATGCCAATTTATGCGGGTGTAACATACGAAAGATTGGAAGGCTACAAAAGCCTGCAATGGCCGGTGCTTGAGAATGGTGAAGATACACCGCTTCTTTATACCGAAAGCTTCCATTTTCCTGATGGAAAAGCAAATCTCTATCCGGTAAAGTGGACAAGGCCACTCAATTTTGAAGACGAGTACGATATCCATGTGAATAATGGCCGGTTATTAGAGCATTTCCATGAAGGGAATCTTACCTACAAGTCAAAAGGAATTTCGGATAAGACACCTGAACCGTTCCTTGAAGTGTCACCAGAGCTTGCTGCAGAACGTGGTCTAAAGGATGGGACTCTTGTCCGCTTAACTTCACCTTTTGGAAGTGTAAAAGTAAAGTGCACTATTACTGCCCGCGTAAAAGGAAATGAAGTATATTTGCCGATGAATGATTCGGGAGAAGCCGCAATCAACTATTTGACCAGCAGCATGGCTGATAAAGATACCGATACGCCGGCGTATAAGGATACCAAGGCGAAAATGGAAATTTTACAGGGAGAAGGCGTAAATCCACTTCCACGAAACAATTTCCGATACGGCAATCCGCAGCCACAAATTGGAGTTCAGGTTGAGAAAAAATGGGCCCGCAGAGATTACATCTTCCCGGGTGATCTTGTAAAAAAGGAGCGGAAGATGAATGGCTAAAGCAATCAAAGCAATCCACCGTATCACTGTTACTGAAGAAGAAAAGCGCCAAAGCGATTTAAAGGAAGTGGAAGATGCGCTTTTAACCAATAAGGATGTCATTCTTGAATCCCTGGACGTCTTAAAGCATATGCATGATCGGGGCATCATCTCTCTTTTAAACGGCTTGTTCGGACAAGGGGATAAGGTTTTGAAAATCCTTGTGAAAAAAGCGGATACGAAGGAAACGGCGAATACGCTGAAAAATCTTCTTTTAATGGTAGGTGTCCTTGGGACAATAAACGTCAAAAAACTTGAGCCGATCCTGTTAAAAATGAATGCAGGTATCTCGAGGGTCGCAGAAAAGAAGGATGATCAAGATACGATCGGCTATTTTGATATTTTCCGATCGCTGAAGGATCCGGAAATCAACCGTTCCGTAGCGTTGATTTTCGAATTTTTAAAAGGAATGGGCCAGGAAACAAACCATTTGGAAAGAACGACACAGCTTCCGGAACATCAGGACCATCATCAGCATGAGGACCATGGAAAGAGCAATGAAACGTTTTAATAATGTGAGTGAATGATAGGATTACTGTGGCCCCGACCCGTTTCTTCAGCATACGGACGGGGCCAGTTTATTAAAATAAGGCATAATAATCGTACTTGAAAATCGAAATCGATGCTGCTTTTCGATTCTATTAAAAA
>JAUZPT010000140.1 GCA_030705745.1 Bacillota bacterium
AAGGCGCTGAGGAGGCTTCCCGCGGAAAGCGAGTGACCGGAGCGGAAATCAACAGGACCATTTGCTGGTACCATCAATAATTTAGATATTAAGATTTTGACAAAAAAAAATTGCCGAGAAAATACCTTCTCGACAATCTGAAAAGAGAGGATACCCTCTCTTTTTTTAACGTGTACCATTATTCGAAACAAGTTTGACCATTACATTTGCAATGGCATGCTGCTCATCTTTATCAGCAACTGACCATAAATCAGTGAGAACTCTTTGCTGCTCATTTTTAGGATCTACTTCTTTAGAAAGGTAGTCGCCAATCTGGTAAGCTAGATCCCCAACAGCTTCCTGGTTCATGCCCGAATTTTGCGCATTGTGTAATCGATCCGCGAGAAAATCTTCCCATTGCTTCCAATTTTCTAAAACAGACATATTTTCATCCTCCTTTAAAGTAATACAATAGTATTTTGCTTTATATGGGCTGAAAATATTCATTCAAACGACGGCAATAATTTCTCATTTATTATGTATACCATCCACCATTGATGGCTATAATCTGTCCGGTTATATAGGAAGATTTATTTGAAAGTAAAAATGAAACTCCATTTGCAATTTCGATCGGTTCGGCCAATCTCCCCATCGGAATCTCTTCTTTCAGCATATCGATCTCATTTTCGTTGAAATCTTTCATCATAGGTGTATTGACTGCACCAGGAGCGATCGCATTAACGCGGACACCATTCAGAGCTACTTCTTTGCTTAATGCTTTGACAAAAGAAATTTGGGCGCCCTTTGCAGCTGAATATGCCACTTCGCATGCACCCCCTGTCTGGCCCCATATTGATGAAATCAATACAATGTTTCCAGATTTTTTTCCAATCATTGCAGGAAGTAATTCTTTCGTAAGAAGCATTGGAGTGGTGACATGAAGTCTAATTAATTTTTCGAGTTCTTCCGCTGCCAAATCAGTAAAGAGTCCGTAATGGCTTGAACCACTGCAATGAATGATTGCATCGAGAGAAAAAATCGCACGCTTCAGTTCTTCCACACCCACTGATTGGGAAAGATCGGCTTTCACTGGCATATATTCACCGCCATACTCCTGGAGTTCCTCCAAAAGCTGCACGATGGACTCGTAATTTTCATGATAATGCAAATATAAAAAATATCCTTCTTTTGCAAGGTTTCTGGCAACCGCTCTTCCAATTCCTCCGCTTGCACCTGTTATTAATGCATATTTTTCCACGTTTATCACTCTTTCTCTATAACCTATCCTTATTTTACAAGATAGGCAGAGAGAAAAAAAGCGCCGCAAGCGGCGCTTCTCTATAAGATCAGAATTTCTATTTTGAAAGTGGTTAACTGTCTAGCTTCAGCGCCTAGCCCCTCGGGGTCATAAGTCAAATCACTTCAGAAATCAGGATTTCCTGAGTGATTCGTCTTATGCCTGTCGGAGGGCCACAGGATGTGGGTCAGAACGGCGTTGCCACAGGAAGTGGCGGTTTTAGTCGTTCTTCCTTCATACAAGGCGCTTCCGCTTTTCTTATTTATTGGGTATAACCTGACAAACGGAAAAACGGTCTTCTGATATTACTTCTTTCGCAAGATTTGCGATGTCATTCAAGGTGATTTGTTCCAGCGTAGGAACGACATCGAATAATTTCATGTCATTGAAGGCGTAACGAGTGAACTGATTGGCAATATACTCAGGTGAATTAACAGCCCTTAGGAAGGAACCAATTTTTTTCTTAATGGCTCTTTCAAGCTGTTCTTCTGTAAAAGCTGAGCCTGATTTGGCTGTCATAAGCATTTCTTGCAATGTTTCGGCAAGCTTATCAGGTTCACGGGTATCCCCACCTACCATGGCGAAACCAAATCCTTGTTCCTGGGTATAATCATAAGAGAAAGTTTCATCAATTAAACCCTCACCATATAATTTCTCATAATTCACGGAGCTTTTTCCAAATAGCAAATCAAGAAACACATTCATCGTCAACTCATTTTTCAAAAGCTCTGTTCCGCTTTGGTCGACATGCAAGGCTTTTATCCCCAGTAAAGTTTTTGAGGTTTGCACGTTCATTTTTAAGACTTGTTTTTTTACAGCTGCACTCTCTGGTTCTTCTTCAAATTTCCTTTTGATTTCAGGCTGGTCACTGTATTCCTTTTTCGCCTGGTTTTCCCTCACCAAATCCATAATGGCTTTTGGATCCACCGGACCGACGATGAAAAGGAGCATATTGCTCGGGTGATAAAACGTATGATAGCATTCATACAGCCAATCCTTTGTAATATGCGAAATGGATTCGATTGTGCCGGCAATATCTATTTTCACTGGATGGTTTTTATACAAATTTTGGATCAGACCGAAATACAAACGCCAATCAGGATTGTCATCGTACATCGTAATTTCCTGTCCGATGATGCCTTTCTCCTTTTCCACAGTCTTTTCTGTAAAATAAGGATCCTGAACGAAATCGATCAGCGTTTCAAGGTTTTTTTCGACGCTGGAAGTGCTCGAAAATAAATACGCAGTTCGCGTAAAGGAAGTGAATGCATTGGCCGATGCTCCTTGGCGGCTGAATTGCTGAAAAACATCTCCGTCCTCCTTTTCGAACAGCTTATGCTCAAGAAAATGTGCGATGCCATCTGGAACTTTGACAAATTCTTCTTTACCTAACGGAACAAAAGTATTGTCGACAGACCCGTATTTGGTTGTGAAGGTGGCGTATGTTTTATTGAATCCTTTTTTTGGTAAAATATACACATGCAGCCCGTTCGACATTTTTTCAAAATAAAGCTCCTCTTGAAGCTGTTCAAACATTAAATTCTCCATTACTTCACCGCCTCCGTTCCTGTTAGGAAATAAATCGTATCGAGGTCGATCTTTTTTGCAACTTCAATGATTTCTTCTTTTGTCGCTTTTTGCATTCCGTTAAGCCAATTATCAAATTTAATATCATGGCCGGACACAACATTATGGTAAAGAACCTCGACCATTCCTCTGGCGGTATCGATCGTTTCAAGCATTTGATTCTGAATAACCGCTTTTGTTTGCTCTAATTCATTATCGGTAAAGTCGCCATTTTTCATGGCTTCCATCTGCTCATTGATGATCCTCACTGCCTGATCAAAGTTTTTCAGATCAATTCCAGACATGACCATCATCAGCCCTTTATGGCTTTCAAGCCGGCTGGCAGCATAATAAGCAAGACTCGCTTTTTCCCGAACATTGATAAATAATTTCGAATGTGAGAAGCCCCCAAAAATACCGTTAAATACTTGTAGAGCATTGTAATCCGAATCGCCATAAACGATATGTGTTCTGTATCCAATATTTAATTTTCCTTGTTTGACATCTTGCGTTTCCTTTATATTCTTCACTTCTCTGTTATTATCTACATTGGCAATCTCTATGTTTTTCACACTCCGAGATTCGAAATGAAGGAGTTCTGAGGCGAATTCCTGAACTTCTGCTTCCTTTACATCACCAACTACATACAAGTCCATTTCATCTTCAGAAAATGCCTTCAAGAAATAATCGTACAAATTTTCGGGAGTAATTGGATCAACATCCTCAAGCACCCCGTTTACCTCTAATGCGTAATTCTCACCTTTACACATTTCTTCCACTAACCGCATATTGGAATAGCGCATTTTATCATCGAAAACCGATTGGATTCTCTGCTTTAACGTCCGCTTCTCTTTTTCGACGGTTTCACGGTCAAATGCATTATTATTGATATGGGGATTTGTTAAAATTTCGCTCATCAATTCAAATGCTTTTTTAAGGAGCGGAGTCTGGTCGCTAAGGAATTTTTCGTTTGCCACTTCAATTGAAAAACTAATTACTTGATATTCCCCTTTTTTTGCTAAGTCCACATACAAAGTTGCGCCATATAATTCGTCTAAATAAGATCTAAGAGAAGCCATGGTTGGATATTTATTTGAACTGCTCTGGAGAACATGTGGCAATAACGCTCTCTTTGTTACATCTCCCTTTGAAAGTGGAGCTTTCATTTTCCACACGATTGTATTCGTTTTGTATTTGTCAGTTTCAATTAGATGCAATTTGTAACCTTGCATTTCAATTACTTTTTCTGCCATTGATTCCATGCGGCGCCTCCTTCAACTTTAAAAACAGAAATTACTCTGTTACGGTTATTTTCTATCTTTTCCATTGTAATTAAACCTATTCTTACTATAATTTGTCAGGCATGGACATTACAAATTTAAAATCTATTCCTCAGGAGAATTTTAAAAGCTTCGGCCAATTGGCGGCCGAAGCTTTCCTAAATATATGCACGTTGAGGCACGTTTTGCCTTTCATTAATCAACAGAGTACCATCCTCAAAATATGTACGCATTTTCCCACTAGCCTTCGCCTTATACAAAAGCGAGTCGGCAGCTGATAATAACTCGTCTGCAGTTTGGCCCGGCTTGAACAATGCAACGCCAAAGCTCATAGTCGCAGTCCATTTTTCAACGGTGAATAACTTATCATTCATATATTTATAAATGTCGCGGATAAAATCATGTGCTGTTTGTTCTGTAGCGGAAGGTATCAGGAAAGCGAACTCTTCGCCCCCATACCTAAATGCCAGGCCATTATAGTGATCCGACAATTCACAAAAAACCTTGCCGAGCACTCGAAGAACCTCGTCACCTACCAGGTGTCCGTACTTATCATTTATCTGCTTAAACGAATCGATATCACCCATAACAAAATAAAATGGAGTGTCGTCCGTGGTAAGCTTGCGCAAATGCTCCTGAAAATGCCGATGGTTATATAACCCCGTTAAATAATCGGTCACGAGCAGCTCATGATAAATCTCATTCATTTTAATATGTTTGCGTTCTCTTAATACAATTAAAGAACCAAATAATCCGATAACCCAAATAAAAACAATATTCATCAGAAAAACGATCCACAGCTTTTCAGTTACATTATTTTCTTTCAAAAAAATAAGTGAATAACCTAAACTTGTAAAAAAAGAAGCGAGGAACGCCCCACGCGTTCTCCAGTAAATTGTCGCATGCATGACAAGGAGGAAGGAAATCGGATAAAGGGTACTTTGTATACCTCCAGTTAAAAGAAGAAGCCACATTAACGCAATATAATCAAATAAAATGCCGAATTTGATCAAAGTTCCAAAATGTCGATGGCTGCTGTCCATCCGTTTAAAAATAAAATGCGAAAGTGCCATATAAACAAATCCAAAAATAAAAAGCGTCGTAAATGTGTGATGTTCATAGCCAAGGATTTTATCAATCGGTGGGTAATAAAATAACAGGGCAGAAATTAGCAAAAAAATCCAGCGAACATAAGAAAAGGTCTTTTCTGTTTCATAATCATTTAAATATAATGATAACCGCATCACTAAACCCTCTTATAATAAATTTAAATAATTCTTAATTTAACAATTTTTTCCCTCTTCTATACCTTAGCATGAATACAAAGAAATAGACAAGTATCCTTTTTAAATATGATAGTATCTTCCCTTTTAATATAATAAAAAGTCCCGGCATAATCGCCGAGACGTGTAAAAAAGTTGGCATTTCTGCCCTTTTATCTTTTTCCTTTTTCATATGGAATACCTGAAGCCTTTGGTGCATCTGCACGGCCAATGAATCCTGTCAACGCCAAAATCGTTAATACGTATGGAGCAATCAACAAGTAAACAGGCGGAATATTATCAAGGAATGGAAGGCTGCTGCCGATGATACTAATACTTTGTGCAAAGCCGAAGAATATCGCTGCACCCATTACACCTAGGGGATGCCATTTACCGAAAATCAATGCAGCAAGTGCCATAAACCCTTGTCCGCTGATTGTAGAATGACTGAAATTCGAAGAAATCGACTGGGCATACACGCCGCCGCCAATCCCTCCTAGTGCTCCGGAAATCATAACAGCGATATAACGCATTTTTATGACATTGATCCCCATTGTATCAGCCGCCATAGGATGTTCTCCAACTGCACGTAGACGGAGCCCAAACGGTGTTTTAAACATGATAAACCAGGCAATAATCGCCACAATAATGGCCACATACGATGTATAATAAGTATTCGAGAAAAAGAGCTTACCAATCAGTGGAATTTGGCTTAAAACAGGAATATCAATTTTGCTGAATCCTTTTTGAATGATATCTGTTTCACCTTTTCCATAAATTAATTTTATAAGGAATAGAGTGAGACCAACTGCGAGCAAGTTTATAGCAACACCAGATACGGTTTGATCCGCTTTAAAAGTAATCGAAGCGACCGCATGAAGCAATGACATCAAAGCACCAGCCACCATTGCGGCAAGCAATGCCACCCAAGGAGTAGCATTTCCGAATGTTCCTACAAACGTTAAATTAAACACGATTGCCGTGAAGGCACCAACCATCATTAAACCTTCCAGACCGATGTTTACTACTCCTGATCGTTCTGAAAAGTTACCGCCCAATCCTGTAAAAATAAGTGGAGCGGCCCATAAAAGAGTTGATGGAATGATAATCAATAATATATTCATTAAGCTCACTTATTTCGCCCCCTTCTTGCCAATTCGCTCGATAAACAAACGAATCATATAACTGGATGCCACAAAAAATACGATTAAAGCGATGATAATGTCCACTAGTTCGTTTGGAACACCAGACTCAAGAGGCATATTCAATGAACCCACTTTTAACGCACCAAACAAGATAGCTGAAAGAATAACGCCGATGGCTGAATTTCCACCTAATAGTGCAACGGCTATACCATCAAACCCGACACCTGTGAAGCCACCTTTTACGGAAGCATAACCAAATGTGCCCAATCCTTCCATTGCTCCTCCAAGACCTGCAAAAGCTCCGGAGATAACCATGGCAAGGATAATATTTTTATTTACATTCATACCGGCATATTGGGAAGCATGCTGGTTAAATCCTACTGATCTCAATTCAAAACCAGTTGTTGTTTTTTGAAGAAGGAACCACATAATTACCGCACATGCAAGAGCGATGAAAATCCCCCAGTGCATCCTTGAATGGTCAGTTATACTCTCAAAAAATGTAGAGCGAAGTGAAGCCGAATCAAAAATGCTTGCTGTCTTGTCTGCATTATTAGATAAAACGGTTTTGATTAGATAGTTTGTTACATGTAAAGCAATATAGTTCATCATAATCGTGACAATAACTTCGTGAACTCTGAATTTAGCTTTAAGAAATCCTGGTATAAAAGCCCAAAGCGCACCTGCTGCTGCTGCAGCCAATAGTGCAAGCGGAAGATGGATGATTGCAGGAAGATCCTTGAAACTGATTCCGACCCAAACTGAGGCTACCCAGCCTACGATTAATTGTCCTTCTACACCGATATTAAATAACCCTGTTTTAAAAGCAAAGGCTACGGCTAATCCCGCCAAAATAAGCGGTGTTACCTGTCTGACTACTTCACCGGTATAATA